>JASIJX010000179.1 GCA_030049955.1 Acidobacteriaceae bacterium | reverse complement strand
ACCGGCTGAAGCAGGTCACGATTGAGCTCTACTCCGAATCCGGGCTTTTCGCACAGCGTGACGTGGCCATTCACAGGCAGCGGCTCGCCGATGACAGCGTCAAAAATGGGCCGCACTGATCTTCCATCGTCCACCGACAGGTATTCGGCGAATGGCGAGTTCAGGTTCGATTGGACAAAATGATAGTTGTAAACGCCAGCGCCGTGCGGAATGACCGGTACGCCGTAAGGTTTGGCGATGGCCGCGATACGCCGCGCTGCAGTCAGGCCACCGCACCATTGCAATTCTGGCTGGATCACGTCGCAGGCGCGGTGGGCAAGAATCGCCGCGAAGGCCTTGTAATCGAACTCGAGATTTCCAATGGCGACCTGTATCGGCGAGATCTGCGAACGCAGTTCCGCGTTAAGGTGCTCCGCCGATCCGTTTTCGAGCGGATCTTCAAACCACTTGATGTCCAGTTCCCGCACGCGCGCGGCCAACCGGGTGGTGAACTCGATGTCCCAGGAAAGGTAGCAGTCCACCATCAACTCCATTTCGGTCCCCAGTTCGAGCCGGCATTGCTCAAGGCAGTGCTGCATTTTGATCAGTCCATCGCGGCGGTCGGCCGCGCCCCACGGCGCAGCCACTTTAACGCCAAGGAAACCGGAATTTTTCCAGCTCGATACCAGGTCGGGGTGTGTGGTCACGTAGCAGGGAATCGATTCCTTTGTCTGGCCTCCGAGCAGCTTGTACACCGGTTGCCACAGCGCCTTGCCCATCAGGTCCCAAAGCGCCAGATCCACGCCGCTCATGGCCATCGCGGTGACCCCGCCCAAACCGTAGGGCAGCGTGGAGCGGTACATTTGATCCCAAAGCTTCTCAATGTCGAACGGGTCCTCGCCAATTAGAAAGCGGCGGAAATGCTTTGCAATCACCACGCAGGCCGCTTCGCCTCCGCCGTAGTTTGCAGCAAAGCCGGTGACTCCTTCATCGGTCAGAATCTCGATCGCATACGGATCCTGCCCCGGCCCCATCCACAGCGAGCGCAGGCGCGCATATTTTTTGTAAATCGACATCGGGTTAGCGATGAGCGCATGCGTCTGCCAGCCGCCGCCCCAATATTGCGATTCCCCAAACTCCGCCCCGCGTTCACCTTTGTTTCCGGAGCGAATCTTATAAAGCCGAATATCGACGATCTTCATACCCCGTCCTTTCGGTACCCCGGGACCGAATAAATCCCGAATCCCAGGCGCCGATGAATCTTCGCAGATAATCAAACGGAATTCGCGCGAATTCGGCAACGGCAAAAACGGCAGTTCAAAAGTTTGCGCTCAGCGCAATAGCATCTGAACAGCCTGCATCGGGCAGCCTGCTGACGCGGGGTGCGATAATGAAGACCGTTCCATGCCCCGGCAATTGCACCCCACGAGCTCGCCTTATCTGCTCGAATCGGTTTCCCGCGCCTGCACGATCCTTCGACTGTTCGAAGACGACCGGCATACGCTCTCCTTGAGTGAAGTAGTGGAGCGCACCGGGCTGGAGCGCACTATTTGCTTCCGCCTGATGCGGACGCTCGAACAGCACGGTCTGCTGCGCCGGGGTGAGCGGCGCAAGTACGCCTCCAATGTGCAAATCCTTAGAGGCAAGCAGTTTCGCATCGGTTACGCGTCGCAGACGCACGATTCGTTCTGCACCGCTCTGGCGCAAGGACTGCGCTGGGCGGCCGCAACGCGGCCCATCGATTTGATCGAGGTTGAAAACCGGTACAGCGCCAAGACTGCGCTGCGCAATGCGGAACAGTTGGTGAATCAGCGCGTCGATCTGGCGATCGAGTTTCAGACTTACGAGCGGATTGGCGGCAAACTGGCTCGGATCTTTGAGCACGCGAATATTCCTGTTATTGCCGTCGAGATTCCACATCCCAATGCGACGTTTCTCGGCGTGGACAATCAGCGCGCAGGCGTGGCCGCAGGAAAAGTGCTGCTCAAGGCGGCGCAAAAATACTGGAGCGGCGAGTGCGACGAAATCCTAATTCTTGACCTCGAGATCGCCGGATCGCTGCCGCATCTTCGTCTGGCAAGCGCGCAGAACATTCTGCACAGCGGGCTGGGCAGGAACTGCATCCTGGCGCACCTCGATTCGCGCGGCGAATTCGTGCGCTCATTCGAACTTACACGCCGCCACTTGCAAAACACGTCCCGGCGGCGCACCCTGGTCACCGGCATCAATGATTACGCCGTCCTGGGCGCGCTTCGCGCCTTCGAGGAGGCGGGCCGCAGCGACCTGTGCCTTGCAGTGAGCCATGGCGGCGGCCCGGAGGCGCGGCGCGAGCTTCGGTTGCCGAACTCGCGCTTGTTTGCGGCCATCGCATTTTTCCCTGAGAGATACGGTGAGAGCCTTGTGCACCTTGCCCTCGACATGCTGAACAAGCGAGCGACTCCCCCCGCCATCTACATGCCCGTGCAAGTGCTCACCCGCCGAAATGTGGATGAATTTTACCCCCATGACACCTTTACCGGTTCGCTCGAGCCGTTTGAGACAGCAGTATGAGTTCAGGTTGCAGTCGGTCTTTCGCCTCGCCCTTCGCGTGCTGTGGAAAATTGCGCTCAGCGCAAGATGATCCCGGTCCGCGAATCCGTTCCTTGGCCGAAACCTGCCAGACAGGTCCCTAAGCGGCAATCAGAAGCACGGGCACAGCAACAAAGAGAAAGGCATTCAACCTTATATCTCCTGTGTTTGCCGCTGAAACCAGCTAGACGATAACCCGGTCTCGTTACTCTTTGACAAGAGGGCCGTGGCAACCGGTATTTTCCTGATAATCAGATTCAGGGACCGATCTCTGAAATTTGTTGACAACTGTCGAACAAAGCAAATAGGATTGCTGTCGGTTCATGACAGCGTTGTCTTTTAAGCAGTTAAGAAGGAGGAAAAGATGTTCGTACGTTCATCTCAGCCAGTGAGAAGCAGCAAACTATACCACAGCACGGGTTGGCTCGGGGCAATTGCGGTACTCTTCGCAGTCGTTCTGATGCTTTGCCCACAGAAATCGTTTGCACAGGTGGACCAGGGCGCCATTATTGGCGTAGTCACCGATTCGACCGGCGCGGTCATTGCGGGCGCAGACGTGACGCTCACCGATACAGATACCGGCCTGGTGCTGAAAACCAAGGCCAACGACACCGGCGACTATTACTTTTCGCCCATCAAGACCGGACACTACAAGGTGAGCGCCTCGTCCAACGGCTTTGAGACCACGGTGGAGAGCGACATCATCGTCCACGTGCAGGACCGCCTGAACATTCCGCTCAAACTTACGCCCGGTCAAGTGAACGCCACGGTTACCGTTACCTCGGCCGCACCGCTGATGCAGACGCAGACTGCGGAAGCGGCAGTAGATGTCGATTCGCAGTTCCTGAATGACGCGCCGCTCGAAAACCGCAACTGGGTCTTTATCACCCAGGAAGCGCCGGGCGTGACGCCTTATGTTGGACGCGGCTCTGGGAATGGCGATTTTTCGTCCAATGGCCAGCACGCGGAGCAGAACAACTACATGCTGGACGGCGTGGACGACAACGTTGCTAATAGCGACTACATCAATGGTTCGGAGTACAACGTGGCGCCTCCGCCGGATGCCATCTCAGAGTTCAAGATGGAGACCAGCAACTACAGCGCGGAAATCGGTCGCGGCCATGCTGCAGTGATCAATGCCACCACCAAATCCGGCACCAACGAGATTCATGGCGACGCGTGGGAGTACGTGAGAAATACGGCTCTCGACGCGCTGAATTGGAACACGGCCCCCGGCTCGAAGATTGCGCCTTTCCACATGAATCAATTTGGCGCTACCCTCGGCGGGCCGGTCATCAAGGACCATCTATTTTTCTTCGGCTACCTTCAGGAGTCACGCTTCGTTAATGGAGCGGTTCCGACCACCTATAGCGTGCCTACGGCGCGTATGCGCCAGGGCGACTTCAGCGAACTCCTGAATCCGAGCCTGACTGGTGGTTCCTGTCCGACGGTACTCTATGAGCCCAACTCCAATACCGGCACGTACTCATGCAGTAGTAACACCGTAAAAGCTGGGCCGACCGGCGATCTTCAAATTTACAACCCCAGCGGCGGCAGCAACGGCACTACTATTGACGGTTATCAGTTCGCTGCGGGCCAGAACGTCTTCGCCCCAAGCCAGATCGATCCGGTCGCCCAGAAGATTCTCCAGCTCTATCCCTGCCCCAACTACGCTTCTCCCGGACAGGCCAACTTCGGAAAACCCAATGGCGGGTGGAGCACGGGCAACTGCAACTCGGCGAGCGACACGGACTCTGGACCGACTGGCAGTAACTACCAGACGTCCATCGTGCAGGACATTAACCCGATCAATTGGGGTGGGAAACTCGACTGGGACATCAGCAGCCGCGATCTGGCCACTTTCGACGTCAACTATGCGCACCTGATCGAAACCAACACTTCTCCCCTCGGCCCGATCCTCGATGGATATCCAGGTTACAACGGCCACAATCAGAGCTTCCTGGGCGACAGCTTCATGCTCAGCGAGACGCACACATTCTCGCCTACGCTCATCAACGTGTTCACCTTTGGCTTCAACTGGGGCAACTACTCCAACCTGCAGTACAACTACAACCAGAACATAGCGGCTACCCTGGGCATGAACGGCGTACCGGTCAACTTAGCCAATCAGGAAGGCGGCTTGCCAACGGTAAGCGTCAGCGGCTACACCGGCTTCGGGACCCACGGCAACGACCCGGCCCACGAGGGCATGGACACCTACCAGATCAGTGAAAACCTCACCAAGGTGGTTGGCAACCACTCGCTGAAGATGGGCTTCGAGGCTCTGCCCGGGCGCTGGTACAGCACTAACGCCGCGAATCCATTAGGCAGCTACAGTTACAACGGCACATTTACCAGTGTGTCAGGATTGGGCGGCCCTAGCGGGTTTGGCGGCGCGGACTTCCTCGGCCTGGGCACGCTATCGTCTGGCGGATTCAGCGATACCACCCCCTATTCCTTCGCCGGATACACCAGCAGTGACAACATGAACAGCGCCAGCATTAGTACGTTCACGTACACCCACTTCGTGCAAATGTACTTTGGCGGCTATATCCAGGACGACTGGAAGGTGATGCCGAAGCTTACGCTGAACCTGGGATTGCGTTACGAGTACTTTACGCCCAAGCGGGAGCAGGCCAACCAACTGGCGAACTTCGTCTGGGAAAACGGCTACATGAGCGGGAACGGCGCGGTGGGAGCGTCCAAACTGGTGATGCCGCAGGCTGACGAGAGCATGAAGTTCGACCCGAACTTCCTTGCGGAACTCGCCGCCGACAACGTGCAGATTTCCTATACTTCGAACCCCTACCTGTCGAGTTTCCCGAAGGCCAACTGGTCGCCACGGTTTGGCGCGGCCTATCAAATCGATAGCAAAACCGTTGCACGCATCGGCGCGGGCGTCTTTATGGGCGGCTTTGAGCCGGGCGGCGGCGCGGCCAATATCCTGAATCCGCCGTTCATCATGAACGCAAGTGTACCGGCCCTGGCGAGCTGCACTCAGGGAAATTATTGCGAATCGCAGACTGCCTTCAACAACTCTCTCGAGGGCGGTCTCGGCGGCTTCCAGGCGGCAGGCGGAATCGAGCACTACGCGACGTTCCCGGCTGTTGGCGAAGAGGATCCGGTGATGCACATGCCGTACACCATGAACTACAACTTGAGCGTGCAGCGGGCGTTCTGGAAGGACACGACCGCAACTGTGAGCTACGTAGGCAGCATGGGCCGCCACCTGGTGACAGGCATCAACAACCCGGACATGCCGCTGGCCATTACAATCGGCGGCGAGAACACCAACGGACTTACCCCGGCTCCGCATCTTAGTGGCCAGTTCTGGATGTCGTGGGCGGGCGGCAGCTCCTACAATTCACTGCAGGCCGTGGTGCAGAAACACTATAGCGACGGCCTGAGCCTCCTGGGCAGCTATACCTGGGCGCACGCATTCGACAACACCACCGATCTGCTGGGAGGAGATATCGGCTCGTACAAGCAGGCCGCACTCATCCCCATTAAGTACGAGTGGGGCCAGTCCGGTTACGATATCCGCAACCGCGCCGTCATCGACGTGGATTACGACCTTCCGTTCGGTGTGGGCAGGCAGTTTGTCAACCATCCTGGTCTCCTCGACAGGGTTATCGGCGGATGGAAGACCGATATGGAGTGGTGGGGCCAGACCGGCAAGCCGTTTACCGTTGGGATCAGCAGAACTTCGACCTTGCTCCCCGGTGCTACGAGCGCGGTGGGCATGTCGAATGCCAACGGCGGCCTAGCTAACAGCGCCATCAAGGTCGGCAATCCGTACTCAAACAAGCTAACCGCGCCAGCGGCCGATCTCCCGGGCGGCGGTCTCCTGACACAGAGCGGTATGACTGCGGGGACGCCGTCGAATACGGCCGCGGACGTTTGCGCCGCTCAGACCAAAACGAGGGATCGCTGGGTTAATCCCTGCGCGTTCGCCGACCCGCTGGGCGTCGGCAGCGCGAACAATGCGATCTCCGCTGCGGCTCTGGCGCCTTATGAAACTGGCACCTTCAGCTACGCTTCCGGACCAGTCGGCGCCGATAACTCGTTTTGCTCCGGGTTGGGATGCACCACCTCCAGCACGGGGGCGACTGCCGGAACTCCGGTTCCGTACGTCAACGGCTACGCAAACGTAGCGCCCTTCTTCGGCTCCCCGAAGAACGACGTTTCGGGGCCGGGCAACTGGAGGCTGAATGCGTCGCTGTTCAAGGACTTCAGGACGTTCCATGAGCAGTACCTGGAGTTCCGCGCCGATTCCTTCAACGTGCTGAACCACCCAACCTTCGCCAACCCCAGCATGAACACGGTTATCGGAGCCAGCACCGTCCAGCTTACCCAGCCGATGTCGGAGCAGAACTACACAATCGACGCACGCACCTTCCAGTTGTCGGGCAAGTACGTGTTCTAACCCTCGAGCAACAAACGAGGCATTGCTAAGTGGGGCCGCTTTTCTTATGAATTGCGGCCCCATTTGACTTTTCTGTCTACAACCTCCGTTTCACAACGGCGCCGCCGTACAATTCCAACAAATAACACCAGGTATGAGACAAAATCGCAGAACCTTTCTTCGCAAAGCAGCGTTGACCAGCGGGGCAGTTGCTCTGAGGACCGCTTCAGCTAAAGCAGCACAGGGAACTGGTTCCCTGGTGGCGAACAATTCGCAGCCGGAAGCTCCCAGCGCTGACGAGTTTCGTCACGCGTTTCTGTCGCCGGCGAAAAAATACCGACCCATTGCGCGCTGGTGGTGGCCAGGCAATCTTGTTACGGATGCGGAGCTGCGTCGCGAAATCGATGTGCTCGACAAGGCAGTTTTTGGTGGCGCCGAGATACAGGCCTTTGTCAAAGGCTTCAATCGCGCCGATTTCACAGACGCGCAGTGGCAGCAAATGAACAGCTATGCCTCGGAGTCCTTCTTCAGCCATGTCGCCGCGGCTGTTGAAGAAGCGCGAAACCGCAGCATGTTCATCGACTATACCTTCGGCTCCGGCTGGCCTTTCGGAGGCGGAGAAGCGATCACGCCGGAGCTCGCCTCGGTCGAATTGCGCTCGACGCACGTTTCTGTTTCAGGTCCGGCGAAATTTCACGGGCAATTACAGGTGCCCTCTGTCACCGATGGCGATCCCTTGCATGGAGCCGACAGACTGAACGGTCTTCCGCAAGGATGGCCGGAGCGGCTGAAGAAGCGCACCAGGGTGGTTGCCGTTGTCGCAGTGCGCGGCGAGGACGCAGAGTGGCGGTTTCATGCGCGCGGCGGACCTGGGCAAACCGTCGTGAAGCCCGGCGAGTTGGAGCATGGGTCATCAATCGATCTGACCTCTCGCTTGAGCGCCGACGGAATGCTGGACTGGGACATTCCACCGGGAACCTGGCAGCTCTTTGTCTTTGCTTCCGTGCCAACAGTGCAGCGTGTGAACGGAGCCGGAGATGTAGGCCCGCAGCTCGTGATGGACCATCTGAGCTCTGCGGCTTTTGCGGCGCATGCCAAGCGCGTCGGCGACAATGCGATCCCCTATATCGGCCAGTATTTTGGCAACGGCCTGCGCGCCGTCTTTTGCGACAGTTTGGAAGTTGCTGCGAATCTCTTCTGGAGCGACGATTTTCTGGCCGAATTCCGCGGACGCCGCGGCTATGACCTGCTTCCATATTTGCCCATTCTCAAGCTACAGACGAACGTTGAGCCATTTGGCGAATATATCGACATTCCCGACTTTGACATGGCCGGCATCGGCGACCAGGTGCGCCGCGATTATCGTCAGACGGTCTCCGATTTGATGATCGAGCGTTTTTACGGACAGTTCAATCGATGGGCGCACGAAAACAAGCTGCTCTCGCGCACCCAGGCCCATGGCGCGCCGGCCGACGTGCTGCGCATCTACGGCGAGGCAGATATTCCAGAAACCGAGATGCTTTATGATGCCGGAGGCTACGACTTTCTCAAAATGGCAGCGTCTGCGGCCAATGTTTATGGCCGCGCCATCGTTGGTAGCGAGTCGTTCGTCTGGCCAGGCGCCGCTTATGAAACAACTCCCGAAAAGGTGAAGGTGGCTGCCGACGAGGCGCTCACGGCTGGTGTGAATGCCATCGTCTATCACGGATTTGCGTACCTCGTTCCCGGCCTTCCGCCGCCGGGATGGCATCCCTTCAGCGGCATCAACAACACCGGCAACTACTCTTCTCAATTCAACGAGCTTAATCCCTTCTGGCCGCACTTTGCACAGCTCAACAACTACATCACGCGTGTGCAGTACATTTCACAGGTCGGGAAAAATGTTGCCGGAGTCGCGCTCTATCGCAACGATCTGATCCACGGTGCCGATGACCTGCCGCCACTGCCGCGCCTGAATCAAGCGCTTCTGGATGCCGGGTATAACTACGATCACATCAATGCAGATTCGCTCGCGAATTGCTCGGTACATGATCGCATGCTAGTGACTGCCGGCGGGGCGCGATACCGGGCGCTGGTTTTTCCTGCTGTCCAGTCGTTGGATGTCGCCATGGCTCGCCAGCTCGAAAAGTTCGCAGCCGCAGGACTTCCGATCGTTTTTACCGGTACGCTTCCGTTCGAATCCGAAGGGCTGTCAGAAAACGGCGACAGAAATCGCTCTCTCGCAGAAGCGATTTCCGCGGTTCGTAAGTTTTCGAATGTCTACTGCGCGGCTGATGCGGATGCGGCTCTCCAAATGCTCTCTCAGGCGACGAACCCTGACGTGAAGTTTTACGGGAAGCCTCTTTCATTCATCCACAAGAAAATTGCGGAGGTTGATGCGTATTTTCTACGCAACGAATCGGATACGATCGCACTGCTGGACGCCGAATTTGAAGCGCAGGGAGCGCCCGAAGTGTGGGATCCATGGACGGGCAAAGCCGTACTTGCGCCAGTGTTCACGCGCAGCGATGACTGGGCTCGTGTAAAGCTCAATCTGCCGCCGCTTGGCTCGGCACTCATTGTCTTTGATCCCGCAGGCCCGGCGCTCTCTGCGCCGCAGCCTCCTCCAGAACGCCTGAAACGCGCCGAACAGCTAACAGATAGTTGGCAACTAACGGCCACGGGCCTTGTTCCGTCCGGCAAAACCGCTGTTCTCCGCCGCGACTTGCCGGAACTAGTCGACTGGTCGCTTGACTCCGAGCTTCGCGGCTTCTCCGGGCGAGGCGCTTACAGATCGAACTTCGCCGTGCGCCCTGCAGACACCGGTTCCCGGATCGTTCTCGATCTTGGGATCGTGCGGGACGTCGCGGAGGTCACAGTTAACGGCCGGCAAGTTGCCACGCTGCTGCTGCGTCCCTATCGGGTTGAAATTACAGACTTCGTGCAAACCGGAGAAAACGTGCTGGAAGTGGCCGTGACGAACTCGCTTTTCAATACTATGGTGCTGCGCGAGCCGCTACCGTTCCGTCCCGGCACAACGGAAAATCCATCTGGACTAATGAGCGCAGGGCTCATCGGCCCAGTGCAGATAGAGATCTCATAAGGCCCAATGGAATTCACTTTGTCCGCGGCACCTGCTCCATCGCCCAGCGGACAAATTCCTTGCCCGCCGCAAAGTTATCATACTCTGCAGGTAGTTTCCGGCCGTCCGTGTACTCGTTGTAGAGCCACGGATCGACCATGGCGAAGACGGTTCCGCGGCCGTACTTTGCCGTGGCCATGAAGATGTCGTCGCCTTCCTTGAATACTGGCCTAGCCGGCGGCATCGCGGTAATGGTGCAAACGTCCTTAACATACAGCGTATGCGGATGGTGAAAGATCGGCCCTCTGCCGTCGATGGCGATCTTCCCCATCTCCCACTGCGTGCCGACTACGTGCTTGCGCAACACGCTGTTGAAATGAATGCCGAACTTCTCCGCGATGACATTGAAGTGATCCAGATCGGCGAAGGAAGTGTCGTTCTCCATGATCAGAAGCACGCCGCCGGCCTTCACCCACGCGGCAATTTGCTCCGCATCCCGGTCATTGGCAAAGTGCGCATGCGGATTCTTGTCCAGATTGTCGGGCGACGCGATCACGAATACCTGCGCGCCGCTTAGTTTAGCAGCGGTTGGCTCCGCATAGAGCGATTTCGTTTCTGCGCCGAACTGGCGAAAGATGTGCCCGAAGAGCGAATAGCCGGGCATATCCTCTGTCTCCCATTTGTAATGGAAGTACATCTCATGACCGAACGCATCGGTCCGCTGCTGCGAGTTGAACCAGCCGTCTACCATCACTACGTCGCCGCGGCCCAGCTTCGCGTTCTGAGCGTTCTCCATCTCCACGCTGGCCAGCAGAAATGCGCCTACGCCTTTGGGATCGTTAGTGGCGCGCTTCTCCCCGATATAGTATGCGTAGCTGCCATCGCGATAAGGGTCGCCGCCCAGACCGGCGCCTTTCACGGTATCGGTGAGCGAAACATCTTCATCCGGGCCGGTCTTCACGAAGTGCGTCAGTATCCCGCGATACCCGCGCTCCGCGTTCTCCACATACCGCTCTGGCAAATAGCCGCGGCGCACGCCTTTGGCCAGCGCATACACGAACATGCATGAAGCAGAAGATTCGAGGTAATTACCCTTCCCCGTGGGCTTGTCGATGACCTGATACCACAGCCCGGATGCCGGATCCTGGTAACGCGCAACCGCTTCTGCCTCTCGCCGCAGAATGGCAATCAACTGTGCGCGTTCTGAAGCGAGCTCTGGGTCGCCGGCCGGATAGTAGTCGAGCGTATCGACCAGCGCCATCATGTACCATCCCATGCCACGCGCCCAGAACTGGGACGAATCCCCGGTTGCCGGATTTGCCCAGCGCTGCTGCTTCGATTCGTCCCACCCGTGATAGAGCAGGCCGGTTTTCGCATCGCGCGCGTGTTCTTCCATCAGCACAAACTGGTGCGTGATGTCGCTAAACTTCTCCGGGTGATGCGACACCGTGGCGTATTCGGCATAAAACGGCTCGGCCATGTACAGGCCGTCCAGCCACATCTGGTTCGGATAACGCTCCTTGTGCCAGAAGCCGCCCGAAGGCGTGCGCGGCTGGTGCTCGAGCTGGTCATAAAGCAGCGTGGCGGCTTTCAGGTAAATGGGTTTCTGCGTCACGCGGTACAGCAGCAGGAGCTGACGCCCCAGCAGAATATTATCGAGCTGATATTCGTTGTATTTATAGGTGGGAATCGATCCATCGGGTCCGAGCAGCGCGTCAACCGAGCGCTGGATGTAGTGGAAGTAACGCGCATTCGCGGTGTTGAGCCATACCGCATCCATGCCCTCGAGCAATGTGCCCAACTCGTAGTTCCAGGTGCTCGCAGCTTCTGGCGAAGCAATCCGTCCATCGGGCCAGCGGGCAATAGCGGCATTGGCGGCGCGCTCAGACCAGGGCAGATCATCGGCGAAGGCAGAACTAATGCTGATCGACGCGACGCAGCCAATCATAACCAGGAAAAGAAGACGACGTATCATTTCCGCTCCGGATGAAGTGTTCCAAGAGTACGAAACTGGATTCACGAAACTGGGCTACTGCTGATGCACTACCAGTTGTATCCGCTCCGGAGCTGGCGCGACAACAACAAATCGGGAACGGCGCAAAAAGAAAACGCCCGAACTCCTCTGCCGGAGCCCGGGCGATGTATGTTCGTGCAAATGCTTTACCGCCGGCTGTTCAACTTGGACAGCAGCCGCAGCATCTCCAGGTACAACCACACCAGCGTGACCATGATGCCGAAGGCCGAGTACCACTCCATGTATTTGGGCGCGCCGTAAGCCACGCCCTGCTCCACGAAGTTGAAGTCAAGCACCAGGTTGAGCGCGGCGATGGCAACTACGAACAGACTGAACGCGATACCTACAGGACCGGCGCCGTATACGCTCGAGAAGAAGCTCACATGGAAGAAGCCCAGGATCATCTGGGCAAAGTAGAACAGCATGATCCCGCCCGTGGCTGCAAAAACACCCAGCGCAAAAGTGCGGGTGACCCGAATGAGCCGGGCCTTGTACGCGAGCAGCAGCACGAACAGCGTGGCGAAAGTAAGACCAACAGCCTGGAAGGCAATGCCCGGATAGCGGGCGTTGAAGACGGCCGAAACTCCACCCAGCACGAGCCCTTCGAGCAGCGCATAGATGGGCGCGGTGACGGGCGCCCACTCCTTCTTGAAGATCGTAACGAAGGCGACCACCAATCCGCCCAGGGCTCCGATCATGAGCAGTCCGGCCACCGATGCCGGATCATGCGTCTGCATGAAGATGTTCCACGTCCACGCCGCGGTGGCCAGCGCGCACAAGAGTAGAATGCCGGTCTTATTCACCGTCCCGCTCAACGTCATACGGGCTGCCGCGTCAATCGTGCCGCCATACTGCATGCGGGATATATCGCGGTAGGTGTTCTCGCCCAGGGCAGGATTCGAAGTCTTCATCAAAGGCATGTGTTTCTCCATGGGAACAGGAAGCACCGCGGCCAGGTGGCACGCGGACACCCGCTCGCTCCGCTTCTATTTTAAATCCTGCCATTTAGACGCGCCACGCGTGCTTGCGGGTGCAAACGGCACCTAAGTCACGCCGTACGCGCTTTCGTAGCGCGGCACGGTCGCCATCAGCTCCTCAATTGATGCGACCGGCTTTATGCCGCCGCGCGCGCCGTGGGCTGTGCAGTTCATGGCGGCCGCCGCGCAGGAGAAATCGAGCTGGCGCTCGAGCGGCCAGCCTTTGAGCAGCGCATAGATAAAACCGGCGCGGAAGATATCGCCCGCTCCGGTCGTGTCCACTACCGGTACATGATACGCCGCGCAGTGGATCATCTCCTTGCCATTCCACGCCAACACGCCATCTTCGCCCAGCGTGGCGGCCGTGAGCCGCGAGCCGTACCGCGACTGCATGCGGCGCAGCGCGCGCTCGAGGCTACGTTCATTAACCGGCTCGTTCATCAGCCGGCAGGAGAAATCCTTGTTAACGATGAGATAGTCGATGTTGGCGACGAGTTCTTCGATGCCCGGATAGGTATCGTCAAGATCGGCTACCGTGGCCACGCCTGCCTCACGCGCCCAGCGGGCAGCCAGCGTGGCTGCGGCAGTGTCGTGACCGTCCACGTGGAGCACGCGCGCATTCACAATCCACTCACGCTTCAACTCTTCTGGCTCGAGCGCCATGTGATCGTCACGCCGGCAAAGCACAGTGCGCTCGCCGCTGCCATCCACGATGATGAGCGACTGCGGGCTCACGCCGCCAGGGACGGTGACGATATGCGCCTCCACGCCGGCGCGGTCGAAGGCCTCGCGGTGCAGGCGTGCGGCATCGTCGTCGCCCAGCTTACCCACGTAGCGGCTGCGGACGCCCCACGTTTGGCAGGCAACCACAGTCGTGGCCACCTGGCCGCCGGGCAGGATGCTCGCGCCGGTATACTCCATCTTCGAGCCGCGCTCCGGGTAATGTGGCAGGGGAATCAGAGTGTCGGTCGCGTTCAGCCCCACGCCCACAAGATCGACTTGGCGCAAGTCCGCCGGCTGCTTGGCTGATGCAGTGGTCATTGCCCCATTGTAACGGGCGTACGGGTGCGCTGGTTCCCGGGTCGGTCGCAAAGATCGGCGCGGAGATTGGGTACCCGGCTCGATCGATTAAGCTCAGAGTGATCCTCGAAAAAGGAGAAACCGGTTTTTCATGCGTTCGCTTGTCATTCGCCTGTGTGTCCTCGCCACGTTTGTAATTGCCGTATTTCAGGCCGCGTATGCCGCGGAAGCTCCGCATATCGAGAAAAAGGACGGCCGCTACGCGCTGATCGTCGACGGCAAGCCTTTCCTCGTGCTCGGCGGCCAGATTCACAACTCCAGCGCGTGGCCAAGCGAACTGCCCCAGGTTTGGGAATCAATGGCGGCGCTGCACGCGAACACCATCGAGGCGCCGGTGTATTGGGAGCAGATGGAACCGCGCGAGGGGCAGTTCGATTTCGCCAATGTTGACGCGCTCGTGGAGGGCGCACGCGCGCACAACCTGCACGCGGTGTTGCTGTGGCTGGCCACATGGAAAAACGGCAACATGCACTACGTCCCCGCCTGGGTAAAAGGCGATGAGCAGCGCTTTCCGCGCGTCATTCGCCCGGATGGCGAGCCGATCGACGTGCTCAGCCCGCTGGGCCATGACACACTGGAAGCAGACAAGACGGCCTTCGCGGCGCTAATGCGACACCTGAAGCAGATCGATGGCGACCAGCACACTGTCATCGCCGTGCAGGTGGAGAATGAGTCCGGCAATATTGGCAGCGTGCGCGACAACTCTGCGCATGCGAATAAGCTCTTCGCGGAAGCGGTTCCTTCCGACTTGCTGGCGATCGTCCATAAGCAACCGGGCACATGGGCGCAGGTCTTTGGCGGCGACGCCGAAGAAACCTTCCAGATGTACTACCAGGCGAAGTACATCAACGAAGTGGCCGCGGCTGGCAAGGCTGAGTTCGCGATTCCGCTTTACATCAACGTCTGGCTCAGCTATCCCATTGCCGAGTTGCCGCAGCGGCAGATTCCGATTCCTGGTGTGCAGTACCCGAGCGGCGGCGCCGTTGAGAAGTTTATCGGCCTCTGGCGTGCGCTTGCGCCGTCACTCGACATGATCGGCCCGGACATTTACTCCTCTGATCCGGAGTTTTACCAAGCCACAATCGATGCCTATGCGCGGCCCGATAATCCGCTGTGGATTCCCGAAACGGGGCGCAGCGATGACTTCGCCAAGTATCTGTTCATGGCCCTCGGCAAAGGCGCACTCTGCTTCTCGCCCTTCGGCGTGGACAGGAGCGGCTGGAACATCCTCGGCGACCAGCCATGGAGCGCGCATGCCGCTAACTACGCCCTCATCGGTCCGATGCAGCGCGAGATCGCGCAATTGGAATTCGAGGGCAAGGTGAAAACCGCAGTAGAAGAGCCCGGCGAAGCAACGCAGGAGATTGACTTCGGCGATTGGCAGGCGACGGTGGCGTTCGGATTCCCGCAGCGTGATGGCCAGCCTGCTCCCGGAACCAAAGACGCGCATGGCACAGCCCTCATCGCGCGGCTCGGCCCCGATGAGTTTCTCATTACGGGTATCGACGCGAGCGTTATCTTCCATCTACCGGGCAAGCTGCCCTGGATGCGCAGCGACATTGTGACGGCAGAGCAGGGAAGCTATGACGACGGCGTGTGGAAGCCGGTGCGACTCTTGAACGGCGACGAGACCGACCGCGGCCTGCAGTTCCATCGCCAGCCCGAGGTCGTGCGCGTGAAGATGGAGCGGTTTTAGTTGCACCGCGCCCAAAACAATGTTCACCGAGTGGCAACGGAACCTGGACAGAGGACTGCACTGATGCCAAAGTTAAGGCATGCGGAGCGATACGGCCGGAAGACCCCGCAATGCTTTGGCTGCATCAGGAGTGTGAGCCGCATCAGGAGTGTGATATGAACAGCGAGCACCAGGAACGGGTTGAGCCTACCGGGACGATGCACGTTGATCGAGGCGCAGAAGCCTCTACCGGCAGCAGAAAATACCTCTTTGATGAAAGCGTCCGAGGCCGGAAGGTTGTTGCGGCGGATGGGCAAATTGTGGGTGAGGTCGCCGATCTCATGATCAACTATGAAACATGGCAGGTTGAGTCGGTGCGTTTGAAGCTCGTCAAAGAGATTGCCGATAATCTGGGCATTTCCAGAAGCATGATTCGCGCGGCCACAATCGATTTGCCCGTATCGATGGTTCAGTCAGTCGGAGATGCTGTCCTCCTCCTGGTTTCCACCGGACAGCTTCGTTCCACTGTCAGCGGTTCAGGCAAAGCCGCGGCGTAAACCGGCGGCATTGGCGCCGAAATCAGGTCGCGCGGATTAAGCCGCTTGGCGTGCGCCTGTTAGTCTCGAAGTATTCCGCAACTTTTCGGAATTACTTCGCAAATTTCGGACCGGATTCGTGGCTGATCGAACCTTGCCATCTTCACGCCCGTTTGTATACCCGCATAGCGGCGACGCTCTGCACTGCGGCAAAGTTTCGCTGGAAAGCCTTGCGCGGCGTTTCGGCACGCCACTTTATGTCTACGCGGCCGATCAGATTGTCGAGCGGCTGAAGCTCTTCCAGCAGGCGCTGGCAAGGCGCGATCACTTGGTGTGCTACGCCGTGAAGGCGAACTCCGCGCTGGCAATTCTTAAACTGCTTGCCGACCGCGGCGCAGGGTTCGACATCGTCTCCGGCGGCGAACTGGAGCGCGTCCTGACTGCTGCGCCGGATGCTGCCGGCCGCGTGGTCTTCTCTGGCGTGGGCAAGACTGCGGCTGAGATCGATCGCGCGCTCGAAGCGGAGATCCTCGAATTCAACGTGGAGAGCGAAGCCGAGCTCGACCTGCTGGCCGCGCGCGCACGCAGGCTGAAGCGCCGCGCGCGGTTTGCGCTGCGCGTGAACCCCGATGTTTTCGCCGACACGCACCCTTACATCTCGACCGGCCTGCACGAACACAAGTTCGGCATCGATATCCGCAAGGCCGCGGAGATCTACCGGCGCGGCGCGGGCAATCGCGGGCCCAATTCGTGGCTCGAAGCGCACGGCATCAGCGTTCACATCGGCTCGCAGATCCGCTCCGCGGATCCATTCGGCGCGGCGCTTGATCGCGTTTACAAGCTGGTGCGCCAACTTGCCCAGCAGGGAATTGTGCTGCGCTCGATCGACGCAGGCGGAGGGCTTG
This sequence comes from Acidobacteriaceae bacterium, assembly GCA_030049955.1. The sequence continues at coordinate 802 of JASIJX010000179.1, read as the reverse complement.
GCATCGATTACCACAGCGGCGTATTCGACGCGCAGGCCAAGGTGGCTGAGTACGCAGCCGCTATCGATCGCGCGCTCGACGGATTCCAAGGCAGGTTGCTGCTCGAGCCAGGACGGTTCATTGTTGGGCAGGCGGGCGCGCTGCTTGCTCGCGTGCTTTACGTGAAGCGCAATGGCAAAAAAACATTCGTTGTGACAGACGCCGCCATGAACGACCTGATCCGCCCGGCGCTCTACCAGGCGTATCACGAAATTGTTCCCGTGAAGCCGCGCACAGGCAGGAAACAGATCGTAGATGTTGTCGGACCGGTCTGCGAGTCGGGCGATTTCTTTGCGCGCGATCGCAAGCTGCCGCCGCTCGAGGCCGGAGATCTTGTCGCGTTGCTCGATGCCGGCGCCTACGGGATGGCTCAGAGCTCGAACTACAACACGCGCCTACGGCCGGCGGAAGTGCTGGTGGAGGGCGCGCGGGCGCGGCTGATCCGGAGGCGCGAAACGCTTGCGGATCTGATTGGCCCGGAAAGCGTCTGATCGCGAGCGTTGGGATGCGGCGTGCGCCATCATTCGCCCGGCCTGTTATCGTGGTTCGCGGGAGTTGTTGCATGTTGCCGTGGTTTCGCGCCCTTGCGGGCGTTGGGCTTTTCTCAATCGTCATGGGAATCTCCTCGTGGTCCCAAACCGGTCCGCTGCTGGTGAAAACCGAGCAGGGCAAGGTGCACGGCAAGACCATTAACAACGGGAAAGTGCGTGCGTTTCTTGGACTGCCGTACGCAGCTCCGCCGGTGGACAATCTGCGATGGCGG
>JASIJX010000178.1 GCA_030049955.1 Acidobacteriaceae bacterium | reverse complement strand
AAAAACCGGCGCGGGCCTCTTCAAAGACAAGCGTCAAAGCCGAACATCGAGAAGACGATCAAATGTGTTTTACTTCCTCCGGCATTGGATAAAACGTAGGATGACGGTATACCTTGCTGCTTGCAGGCTCAAAGAGCGAGTCCTTCTCGAAAGGGCAGCTCGCCGCAATATCGGCTGAGCGCACGACCCATATGCTTACGCCTTCGTTGCGCCGCGTATACACGTCGCGAGCATTGTTCATCGCCATCTCCGCATCCGGGGCGTGCAGGCTGCCTACGTGCCTGTGCGCCAGCCCGGACTGGCTGCGGATGAATACTTCCCAGAGAGGCCACTCGTTCAGCATGGTGCTCCTTGTGCTGCGGTTATCGCGGCGCGCTTCTGCGCGTGCGCTGCAAGCGCCTCGCGAAACCACGCACCCTCATCGTGCGCCTTCCTGCGCACCCGCATACGTTCGCGGTTACAGGGGCCGTTGCCTTTGATCACGTTGTAAAACTCATCCCAATCAATCGGGCCGAAATCGTAATGTCCGCGCTCGCCGTTCCAACGCAGTTCGGGATCGGGAATTTGCAGGCCCAGATAATCAGCCTGCGGCGCGGTCTGATCCACGAACTTTTGCCGCAGTTCGTCGTTTGAAAACAGCTTGATGCCCCACTGCATCGATTGCGCGCTGTTTGCCGATTCTGTATCTGGTGGCCCGAACATCATCAGCGAAGGCCACCACCAGCGATCGAGCGCATCCTGTGCCATCGCTTTCTGCCGTGCCGTACCGCGCGCGAGCGTCATCATGATCTCGAACCCCTGGCGCTGATGGAACGACTCCTCCTTGCAGATGCGCATCATCGCCCGGGAGTACGGCCCGTAGGAGCACCGGCACAGCGGAATCTGGTTGATAATCGCCGCACCGTCTACCAGCCAGCCGATCGCGCCTATGTCTGCCCAGGTCAGCGTAGGGTAATTGAAAATACTGGAATACTTTGCCTTGCCGGAAAGGAGATCCGCAACCATCTGCTCGCGCGAAGTGCCCAGCGTCTCTCCCGCGCTGTAGAGATAAAGCCCGTGGCCGGCTTCATCCTGGACTTTGGCCAGTAATATGGCTTTGCGCTTCAGGCTGGGCGCTCGCGTGATCCAGTTTGCCTCCGGCAACTGACCCACAATCTCGGAATGGGCGTGCTGGCTGATCTGCCGGATCAGCGTCTTGCGGTAGCCCTCGGGCATCCAGTCCTTCGGTTCGATTTTGATGGAGGCGGTAATGCATGCCTCGAAGCGGGTCTGAAAGGAAGCCTCGTTGGCGCGTTTTTCGCCGCGAACTTCCCGCGAAGGCAGCTCTCGCGAGGCGCTTTGAGAAAGCGGAACTTGCATCGGACCTTTCTGGCTCCTTTGCAGTCTTAGATGATCTGATACATAAACTAAGTTGTCAACACCTAGTTTGTAATATATTGAAAATGCGTATTCGGCCGGTTCAACCCGGCTGAGCGCAGTTTCAGGGAGACCTGCAAGTGGTTGAGTCAACTACCATGCGGCGCAGCATTCATGGGCCTGTCCAAAACTGGATTCGCCGCTTTCTCCAGGCCGAGCCGCCGCGCTCCAAGTCGCTTATCGTCACTATCTTTGGCGACTCGATTGCGCCACGGACGCGCGGGCTCTGGCTCAGTCAACTGATCGCGCTGCTTCGGCCATTCCATGTAGATGAGCGCCTGGCCCGCACCAGCACCTTCCGGTTGGCTGAGGAAGGCTGGCTCGTTTCCGAGCGCACTGGACGCAAGAGCCGCTATTCGCTCACCGATTCCGGACTGCATCGCATCGAGAACGCTCACCATCGCATTTACGATCCTCCACCGCAACGCTGGCCCGGCGCGTGGACGATGGTGATCCTCAGCAGGGCAGGGAATCGTGTGGCGGAACGTGCAGAGCTGCGGCGCGAGTTGGAATGGGAAGGATTTGGAACGCTTGCGCCCGGTATCGCCGTGCACCCCTGCGCCGACCGTGACGCCCTTGCCGCCATCCTCGATCACCTGGGTCTGGCCGGAAGCGCGATTGTGCTCGAAGCGCGCGATCTCAGCGACATCTCTGCGCTCGAAAGTGGCGCGCTGATTGCGGAGTGCTGGAACCTTGATGACCTGGCGCGAATGTATGCAACATTCAGCGCGCGCTTTGAGCCGCTCCTGCGCATCCTCGACGCGCCCAACGGCAAGGGCGGTTCCAAAATCGATGCGCAGACCGCATTCGTCCTCGAGACGCTGCTGATCCACTTCTGGCGGCGTGTGGTGTTACACGATCCCAGCTTTCCAACGGATTTGCTGCCCGAGAACTGGCCAGGATCGGCCGCGTACGATCTTTGCCGCCAGCTCTATTTCCGACTGTTCAAGGAGGCTGGTGAATTTGTTGCGCGCCATCTCAACGAGGGCGACGAACGCATTCGTGACCGTAGCTTCTTCGCGCGATTCGGTGGCTTGCCGAGTTCTCAGGCCACAACCTCATAAGGTCGCATCATGTCGTTGTCCTCATGCTCAAGCATGTGGCAGTGATACACGTACCGGCCGGTATACCCTTCGAACCGCACCAGGATTGTCAGCACTTCGCGCGGTTTCACAACGGCGGTGTCTTTCCATCCGGTCTCGGAAGGCAGAGGCGTTCGCGGGCGTCCGACGAACTGCAGCCGTCCGCGGCTGAACTCCTCGGTATCGAATCCCTGCCGCTCCAAAATCTGGAACTGAACCAGGTGCAAGTGCATGGGGTGTGCATCTTCGGTGATGTTGATGAACCGCCATTTCTCGAGTGTTCCCAGCTTCACCTTTTCCGTCACGGGATCGTCGTAGCCTTTGCCGTTAATGCGCACGCCCAGCGAGTGACCCCGCGCATCCATCTCTTCAGTCAGCACAAAGTCGCGCGTCGCGGCAAGCGGCGCGGTCGCATCCAGCCGTTGAAATGAGCTCGTGGCGGGCAAAGAAAAACCTGCAGCCGGCGCGGCCAGTGTTCGCGTCACCCGGAACTCCATCAGCTCATAGAGCTGCGCAAGGTGCACAATGGCGAACTCCCATCCTGGATACGGCGCTGGCGCATTGTTCGAGAGCGTTACTGTTCTGCCTTCGAGCTTGGAAAAATCAACGATCACATCAGCGCGCTCGGCCGGCGCCAGCAGGATATGATCGAGCGCCGCAGGCTTTGGCAAAAACCCGCCATCGGAGCCAATCTGTTGAAACGCGACTAGCGCCGGAACATCGGTGGGCCGCTTGGCGAGGTTCAGGTAGAGACCGAAAAAGCGCGAGTTGGAGCTGTTGAGAATGCGCAGCCGGTATGG
>JASIJX010000022.1 GCA_030049955.1 Acidobacteriaceae bacterium | reverse complement strand
GTTGATCCCTTCGGGGCGTTGATTCGCGACGGCAGAATGTATGGCCGCGGCGTGAGCGACCAGAAGGCCGGCATCGCTGCGTCGATCTTTGCGATCGAGGCGATTCGCCGCGCGGGCCTGCGCCTGCATGGCACTGTGGAACAGAGCGGCAGCGTGGACGAAGAGAGCGGCGGCTTTGCCGGCGTTGCCTACATGGCTAAGATGGGCTGGATCGGCAAGGACAAGACCGACTACGTGATCATTACCGAGCCGACAGACGCCAATCGCGTCTGCCTGGGCCACCGCGGCGTCTACTGGTTCAAGGTCACGGCGCAGGGGCGTATTGCGCATGGATCCATGCCGCATTTTGGCGTGAGCGCGATTGACCACATGGCGGAGTTTCTGCACTCCATATCGCACGAGCTCAAACCCGAATTGGCAAAGCGCATGACGGCAGCGCCCGTAGAGCCGCCCGGCTCGCGATACGCCAGCATCAACGTCAATTCCGTATTCGGTGGCCAGCCGGAGCACGGCGTGCAGACGCCCTGCGTTGCCGACCACGCGGGCGCCATCTTCGATCGCCGTTTTCTTTCGGAAGAGAAATTCGAGGATGTGCGAAGCGAGGTCGAGGCTGTGCTTGCAAATCTGCAGGCGAAGCACCCCGAGTCGAAGTACAAAATGGAAGATCTGATGATCGTGCATCCGGTGCACACCGATGAAGACTGCGAACTGGTGAGCGCGATGAAGAGAAGCGTGGAGGCAGTGATGGGGCACGCGCCAAAGCTCACTGTGAGCCCCGGCACTTACGACCAGAAACACGTGGTGCGGATCGGCAGCGTGCAGCAGTGCATCGCCTACGGCCCCGGCATTCTGAACGAGGCGCACCAGCCCGATGAATACTGCCGTATTGAAGACGTGGTGAACGCCGCCAAAGCGATGGCGCTGGCAGCGGTGCAACTGCTGGGCGCAAAGAGCGTACGATGAGCGTTTATCTATGAGCGTATATCTCGGAGCGCTGCTTTTTTATTCCGTTTTTCTGATGGCACTGGGTGTGTACATCAGCCGCAGGGTCAGGAACTCCTCCGATTTTCTTGTCGCCGGCCGCAGCCTGGGCCCTGGACGATTGTTCGCGACGTTCCTTGCGGCCAACATCGGCGCGGGATCCACGGTTGGTGCTACGGGCCTTGGTTACCGCTTCGGCATGTCGGCGTGGTGGTGGGTCGGCTCTGCGAGCATCGGCACCTTTCTGCTCTCGCAGTTTCTCGGGCCGCGCATATGGCGCATCGCCAAAGAGCATGGCCTGGCCACGCTGCAGGATTTTCTTGAATTCCGCTTCAACAAGACGGTGAAAGGCATCATCGCGGCGTTGTTCTGGTGCGGCTCCATGGCGATTCTCGCAGCGCAGTTGATCGCCATGTCGTGGATCCTGAACACCGTTGCCGGAATTCCCAAGTGGGGCGGGTGCGTAATCGGCGGCATGGTCGCAATCGTTTACTGCACGGCCGGAGGGTTGATGTCGTCAGCGTTCGTGAACATGTTCGAGCTTGCCGTTACCATGACCGGCCTGCTGCTCGCTGTGCCTTTTGCGCTGCACGCGCTCGGAGGATGGCAGCACGTGCACGCGCTCGTGGCAGCGCAGAAGGGCGCTACCTCTCCGATGTTCAGCATCGTCGGCGCGGGCTCAAAGCAGGTGCTTGCGTGGGTTGCTATCCTGCTGCCTTCATTCATGATCTCGCCGGGGCTGGTGCAAAAGCTTTACGGCGCGCGCGACGTGAAAACCGTGCGGCTTGGCGTGGGCATTAACTCGCTTGGGCAGGCGGTGTTTGCGTTTGTGCCGCCAGTGCTTGGCCTCTGCGCCCTGGCTGCGCTGCCGCATCTTGCCAATCCCGAACTGGCGCTGCCCGCGGCGATGAAGTTTCTGCTGCCCAAGTGGCTGGGCGTTTTCACGCTTGCGTCTATCTTTTCAGCCGAGTTGAGCGCGACGGACGCCATTCTTTTCATGCTTTCGACTTCGCTCGCGGTGGACTTTTATAAAACTTTCTGGAAGCCGGGGATTTCGCAGCGCGAGCTGCTGGCCGCCAGCCGCGTAGCTTCAGCCGGCGCGGGAATCCTCGGCATTATGCTTGCAATTGTGCTGCCTTCCATCATCGCTGCCATCAGCATCTTCTACGGCCTCATTGCAGTGGCGTTGTTTGTCCCGGTGCTGGCCGGGTTGTATTCGAATCGTGTGCTGCCGGTAGCCGCGGTCTCCAGCATCCTCAGCGCGGTCGGCGCCACGCTGCTCGCCGGAGCGCTAACTCACGGCCAGGGAGTCGGCGTGATCTCGCCGCAGGCCATCGGCATTCTTACGGCTGCAGTGGTTATGATCGGCTTTCGTGTTTTTTCGCCGGGGCAGGCAAGGAACAATCTGGCCTTTGCCGGGGGGACAGGAGCACGTTAGGGAGCGCGTTAAGCTCGTCTGTCATCAAATTTACAAGGATCTCGAAAGGAGTCTCCGATGCATCGCCGCGAATTCAATCGAACTCTCATCGGCCTGCCGCTGGCGGCTGCTGTTCCTGCTCTTGGCTATGCTGCAGTCGATCCCGAGCCGATCGAGCTTCCTCCGGGCGGCTCGATTACCGATGTGCCGGGCCTGAAAGTAGGCCACTTTACGCGGACCGAACGGCCCACCGGATGCACTGTGATGCTGTGCGAGCAGGGCGCAACGGCGGGCGTCGACGTGCGCGGCTCGGCTCCGGGAACACGCGAGACCGATTTGCTGAATCCGATCAATCATGTGCAGCAGGTAAATGCGATTGTGCTTTCTGGCGGAAGCGCGTATGGGCTTGACGTAGCCACGGGCGTAATGCGCTACTTGGAAGCCCGGAACGCCGGATACAGGATCGGCAATCTGGGCGTGGTTCCGATTGTGCCTGCGGCCATTCTCATGGACCTGGGCGTGGGCAACTTCAAAATCCGCCCCGACGCCGAGTGCGGCTACAAGGCCTGCGAGGCGGCCAGCACCGATCCCGTCGCTGAGGGCTGCGTGGGCGCGGGCGCCGGCGCGACCATCGGCAAGATGTTCGGCGGCAAGTATTCGATGAAGTCCGGCCTGGGCACTTCGAGCGTAAAGATTCCCAACACCGATATCGTGGTCGGCGCAATTGTCGCGGTCAATGCGGTGGGCGACGTGGTGAATCCCGAGACCGGCAAGATTGTTGCCGGCGCGCGCAGCGAAGATGGCAAAGGCTTTCGCAACTCCATGGCCGCGATGATGAGTGGCTACCGCGTGGCCCTCCGCCCTGGCGCCAACACGACGATTGGAGTTGTGGCTACGAATGCAAAGTTCACGAAAACACAGATGACCAAAATTGCGCAGATGGCGCACGACGGCTATGCGCGCGCCATTTGTCCAGTGCATACGATGGGCGATGGAGATACCATCTTCTCGATGTCCACTGGGACTTCCGATACGCCTGCGGACCTGAGCGCAATTGGCGCGATCGGCGCCGTGGTGATGGCGCGAGCAATTGTGCGCGCGGCCATGCAAGCCACCAGCATCCCGGAGTTTCACCTGGTTGCGTATCGCGATTACGTGAAGCGGGCCTGAGGGCGCGCGATCCAGTTCAGTAAATTCTCCCCCTTCACGGCCCGGGATTTCTCCTAGGCTGCGCAGAATCTTGTCGATACGCACACGCTGTTCAGACATTCAAAAAAACACTGGACATTCTCAAAAAAACGGCGCATGCTTTCAGCAAATATTCATCACGGCTGCGCACGTGATCTGCCTGCCTATCGCCAACTCCTGTTGGCTTCAGCAGTACGAACGCCTGGATCGCTCAAGACCTTGGCCTGAATCCGCAATCGACTGCCTATTCGAACGGCTGCGAACGCGACTTGCCTGCCGCCAATCTTCTTGGCTTTAGCAGTACGAGCGCCTGATTCACTCAAGGCCTTGACCTCAATCCACAATCGAACGCCTATACGCGACTTGCCTACCGCCAACTCCTGTTGGCTTTAGCAGTACGAGTGCCTGATTCACTCAAGGCCTTGGCCTGAACCCACAATCGACCGCCAATTTGGCTGGAGGGAATCATGGCCAGGAAAATCTTCCTCGCATATTCGTTGGTATTTGCGTTGTTGCTCGTCACACACGCGATACAGTCTGAGAACAATTCAGCAACAAGTTCTGACGCGCAGGATCCCGGTGTGCAAACAAGCAGCCGTGGGACGGGCGCGACGCTGATCAACGCGAATGACGACCCCAATGGGTTTCTGGCGTTCTTTAACGATGGGCTCACCCGCTTTCAGGAGGTAGAGACCGTTTCGAACTCCGCGAATGTGGGTCTGGGGCCGAGATTTAACTCAAATCAATGCAGCTCGTGTCATGCGCAGCCGGCAGCTGGGGGTTCAGGCCCTGCTGTGAATCCGCAGGTTGCTTTCGCGAGCGATGGCGTCGCACCCGATAACACGACCCCATCTTTCCTTTCAGCAAATGGTCCCACTCGTGAGGTGCGGTTTCCGTTTTTCCTGAACTCAAATGGGACTGCTAATACAAGTGCTCCCGACGGCGGAGTGGAAGACATTTTTACGGTCTCGGGCCGACCTGATGCCGGAAGCTGCCAATTGTCGCAACCTGATTTTGCGGCTGCAATTGCAGCGAATGACATCATCTACCGAATTCCAACGCCGCTGTTTGGAGCTGGATTGATTGAAAATCTTGATGACTCCACGCTCATGGATAATCTCGCAGACAACAGCGCCAACAACCTTGGAATTTCCGGTTCGTTCAATCGCAGCGGCAATGACGGCACCATTACACGCTTCGGCTGGAAGGCGCAAAATAAGTCGCTGCATGTGTTCGCCGGGGAAGCGTACAACGTGGAAATGGGCATCACCAACGAGCTTTTCCCTAACGAGCGACCGTTGCCGGAAGAAGAACAAGCAGCAGGACTTCCAGCCAACTGCTTGAACCTGAGCGGCACTGGCTATCCGGAAGATACTTCGAACCCCAACTCAACACCGAACTCCGCAGTGCTCGATGACGTTTCCGCATTCGCCAATTTCGCGCGATTCCTGGCGCCGCCCCCGCCTGGAACGGTGATTTTTAACGGCAATCAGGTACCACAAGAAACGATAAGCCGTGGGAGTGCATTATTCAGTTCGGTTGGGTGCGCGACGTGTCATACGCCTACGCCGGGCAGCACCCAGGTGTCAAACTTCGTTCCTGCGCTCAGTAAGGTCCCAGTGCATGCTTTCTCGGATATTGCACTTCACCATATGGGGACGGGATTGGCCGACAACGTTGCGCAGGGCAACGCGGGCGGTGATCAGTTCAGGACAGCGCCATTGTGGGGGTTGGGACAAAGAATCTTTCTGCTTCACGATGGCCGGACAACGAACTTACTCCAAGCAATCGAAGCGCACGCAAGCAATGGGAGCGAGGCTAATACGGTTATCTCCAACTTCAATGCGCTCTCTAACGCCCAACAACAGGAGATCCTTGATTTTCTGAGGTCCTTGTAGTGTGAAGCGGCACTGCTCGTAAGAGACAGTGTCCAGCCATGCGTCAAGTCGGCTTGACCTGACCCCGTGTATTCGTCTGTTTCGGCATGTGATGTGGACGAAGAATGGGGTCAGGTGCCGGCCAGGCCGCTCTGGGAGTGGCTCGCCATCGACGCGTTCACAACTTAAAAGATGAGCTTTTCATAGGCTCGTGTGGCGGATTCTGAGAGACGCTAATCCGCGCCGTGGAGATTTATGCGTCTTCGTGCGTTTGTTCTTCTTTTGTCTCTGTGGCACACGCATGCCCGGGCAGCACAAACCTCGGGCGCAGTTCCAAACAATTCCATCCCGGGTCAAGATGATGGTCGAGTCCCGACGGGAGTGGTTCTGGTTAAAGGAGCGTGGTCGAGCGCGAGCGATGCGAAAATGCCGTTGCCGGAAGAAAGCAGGATCAACAACGGCGTATTTGAAAGCTCGTATTTTGGAATTACCTATCCGCTCCCTCAAGGATGGGTGCAGCGTTATTATGGTCCGCCACCGTCGGAAGGCGGCCGCTACGTACTTGCAGAAATCAGTCATTTGGGAGGAAGCAAAAACGAAGAACGCGGAAATCTGTTGATAGCCGCTGATGACCTGTTTTTTACACAGGTACCCGCGAAAAATACCGGCGAGCTCATCGATTACATGGCGGGGCATCTAAGAAAGGAATATCAGATTGAACTTCCCGTCACCGATATCGAACTCGCCGGTCATTCTTTCCGCCTCTTCGCGTATCAGGCTCCCATCGCACAACTTCATTGGTACGTTGCCGCGACCGAGCTTCGTTGTCATGCGGTGGAATTCGTGTTCACGAGTCACAAGCCGATGCGGCTGACTGAGTTTGCGCAAGCCATGAAAAGAGTAGCGCTGCCGCCGTCACCGGCAAGCGGGAACACCAGCGATGCGGACAATGCTGTACCGGTGTGCATGAAGAATTATGCCGCTGCACAGAACATCGTTACGCGGGTTGAGCCAAAACTCGGCCAGCAACGATCAAATACAATTCCGGTTCGGATCGTGATCGATCAAGACGGCCGTATTTCACACATTCATATTCTGAGCGCCTTCCCCGATCAGGCGACGGCAATCATGGAGGCGTTAAGACAGTGGCGATTCAGACCATGCAAGAGAAACGGTCGCGCGGTTGAAGTGGAAACAGGCGTTATTTTTGGCGCTCCCAAGGCTTTGCGGCCTTAGTTATGGTTAGCGAGGCAGTTAGTGTGCAGGGTCGGCCGGCAGCGGCTCAGCGGGCCGGGTAGAGCAGCGCCGCCTGGCGGCGCTGCTCAAACGCCTGCACGTCCTTGCGCCACTCTTCGGCGATGTGCTCCGGATCCTCTCCGGCGACGATCGACTGGAGCACTGCGCGGTTGGCGAGAAGCGTGTTCATCTTTTGCAGCTGGAACTGATCGGGATAGAAGCGATGGAGTGCAGAGGCGATCTCGACCCCGAGCTCCGGGGCGTCGAGTACATTGCGATCGGTAACCATGATGCGCACACCGTGGCAGAGCTGACCGGCATAGGGATAGGGCTTTGCGGGCATGAACTCGACCGCATAAAAGCGCACGCCGGGCAGATCGCGGTGGTTTAGAAACTGCGCCAGGGAGCGGGCGTCGATCCGGCCTTCAATCCACGGCGCTCCGAACTGCTCGAAAGGCGTATCGGTTCCGCGGCCGACGGAGATGTTGGTCGACTCGATCAGACCAAGCGCGGGATACAGTGTGGCCGCTTCCATATCGCGAAGGTTGGGTGACGGATTGACCCAGGCGAGGCCGGTGGAATCGTACCAGTCGCCGCGCTGCCATCCCTTCATGGAAACGACCGTGAGAGGCGCATTGAGATGAAGCTGCTCATTGTCGTAGCGCGCCAGTTCGCCAAGCGTCATGCCATGCCGCACCGGGATGGGCATGGAATCGACATAGCTTTCGGCATCGGCATCTGACACTGGGCCCTGCACGAATGCGCCGTTGATGGGATCGGGCCGATCGAGCACGATGATTTCTGTGCCGGTCGTGTTCCGGGTTTGTGCTGCCGCTTCAAGAAAGTAACGGAGCGCGGCTTCATAGGTGTAATAGCGCACGCCTGCGTCCTGCAGATCGATTACGACTGCGTCGAGGTTGCGCATGGTTTCGAGCGACGGGCGGCGCTGGGCTGCGGTCGATCCGTAAAGACTGACGACCGGCAATCCGGTGGCGGCATCGGTGGAATTGGGCACGCCGGGCCGGTCGTACGAGCCCGCGATGCCATGCTCGGGACTGAAGAGCGTGGTGAGCGCGAGGCCGGGAACTGCGGCGGCTGCATCATGAAAGAGCACATCGATGGTGCGCCTTCCCTGGGCATCGACACCGGTTTGATTGGTGAGCAGGCCCAGCCTGAGCCGGCCGCCGTGCCGTTGGGCCGCGGCGGCAAGCTCGGCGAAATGGTTGCTCTCGAGCACATCGATGCCGGTTTCCACTTCGGCATTGCGCGCCGCGCGCAGGCGCATGCCGCTCAACGATTCGTTGTAGCCGGTGATGCGGGCTGCCAGCGTTCCTGAGTCCGCGTGGATGCCCAGAGCCACTGCGGCCGCATCGGCAATTTTTCCGCGCACGGCGGCGATATCCCTGGGACCATCTGGGTGGACCGCGTTGGACAAGACGATGACATACGAATCGCTCACTGGATCGATCCACAACGAAGTGCCCGTGAAGCCGGTGTGCCCGAAAGAGCCCACCGGAAAGAGAGTGCCACGGTTGCTCGAATAGGGCGAATCGATGTCCCAGCCGAAGCCACGGAGAGTGGTTCCGGTAGCCGGCTGCTCCGGTGCGACCATTTTTCGAGCACGCGGCGCGAGAGAGGAAACCTGCTGTGCCGCCCGGCGAGCCGGTCGAGGAGATTCTGCGCGTAGATGGCCACATCGTGCCCGTCGCTGAACAGCCCTGCGTGGCCGGCCACGCCGCCCATGCGCCGCGCCGTGGGATCGTGTACGACGCCGCGCAGCATCACGTCGCCGGGGAAAATCTTCGATCCCGGGACTCCGCTGGCCGCGGCTCCGTGCTCCCACTGCGTGGGCGCGATGTGCGGGATCCAGGACTCGGGCGGAAGAAAACGCGTGTGTTTGAGCTTGAGCGGCCGAATGATTGCTCGCTGCGCGTATTGATCGAGAGAGATGCCGGAGATCCGCTCCACCAGCGCTCCCAGCACGATGAAATTGATGTCGCTGTACTGGAATCGCACTCCGAGCGGGCAAAGCGGCTGGATGGCGAATGCCAATTGATAGGCTGTTGCTTTTCCCTGCCACGGATTGGCGAGCGGCAGGTCGGGCGGCAGACCCGAGTAATGCGTGAGCAGATCCCGGATTGTAATGTCGCTCTTGCCTGCGGCGGCAAATTCCGGAAGGTATTTGACTACCGGATCGTTGACGCTGATCCTGCCTTGTTCATAAAGCTGCATCACGGCGGTGGCCGTTATCAGCGGCTTGGTGAGCGAGGCCATGTCGAAGACGGTGTCGAGCGTCATCTTTTCCTGCGCAGGCTCGAGTGAGCGCATGCCAAAGGCGCGACGGTAGACGATGTGCCCATTGTGCCCCACGATGACCACGGCACCGGGAAGCAGGTGGTCCGCAATGGCGTGGTTCACAATCTCGTCGATTGCGGAGAACCGGTCTTGTGCAGCGGCTGAGATTGCGCCGGCAGCCACAGACAGGACGAGCACCCACACGCTTAAGAATCGACGCATCCTGCAATGCTAAATCGGCACCACCTGGCGGCGTCCTAAGCTCCGTATGCGATTGCAAAAAAGTTCCCGGTGACTGTGCCAGATCAGGAGTTGCTGTCGTTGGTTTCTTGCATCTGCCCTGCCCGATCGGCGAAGAGCGGCAGATTACTCCGCAAAACGATATGCGGAGCGAAGCGTGTCGCAGACTCCGGCACAACTCCATCGAGCAGGTAGCGCATCAGCGCTTCGAAAGCGGCTTTACCTTGTGTGAAGGGCCGCTGATAAAGCGTGGCGAGAATTCTGCCCGATTCCAGAAAACTCACCAGTTCGGGAAATAGATCTGTAGTAATCACCTGAATCTGATCGAGCGCATTCCGTTCTTCAAGAGCGCGAATAACCGGCAGGCTATTGGCAGTGCTGATGTAGATTCCGGCTGGACGGGGCTTGTGATTGATGAGCGCCATCGTCGCGCGTGCGGCATCCTTGGGCCGGTCATGGGTTTCGATCGCAGGAAGCAGGGAAAGATGCGGGGCGAGAGTTGCCAGAGTAGCCGCAAACCCCTTCAGTTTTTCTGCGTGGTCCAGCGTGCTCAGATCGCCGGTAATGGTCGCGACTGATCCCGGCTTCTGCAGCATTCGGGAGAACAGCTCTGCCGCTATTCCTCCGCTGATTGCTGCGTCTACGGTTACAGAAGCGATGCGGCCGCTTCGCGGGGCATCGCTTGCCACACAGATCACCGGCGTGCCTTGCGCTGTTATGCGCCTGATGAGCGGATCAACTCTCGCCGGATCGCCCGGAGTCAGAATTAAACCGTCAAATCCGCGGCCAATGTCAGCTTCCAGTAATTCGATATCACCCTGCCCGATGTAGGGATAGGTGCGAAACTCCAGGTCCACGGAAACGCCAGAGATCGCGGCGGCTGCCGCCCGAATGCCATCGCGCAGCGGGTCAAAGAACGACGCGATTTGATGCGGAAGATGTACCCCAATGCGAAGACGGCGATTCAGCTTGAGACTGCGCGCAGCAACATTCGGCCTGTAGTTCAACTCCTCGGCTTTCTTGAGAACCCTGGCACGAGTCTTTGGGCTAATTCCCGGCCTGCCATGCAGAGCACGGTCCACGGTCCCGATCGAGATTCCCAAAAGTCTGGCAATCTCTTTGATGCCCGTAGGATTTTGATTTTTTTCTTTGCTCATACGGTCACACTTACCGCCAACTTATTGACGGCAGTAGTTACGGTGTGACTCTGAGGTTATCAAACTGGGTGCGCCCCCACTCGCTGCCCAGGGCAAACATGCCGTGGGTGTGCGATGCGTCATCGATCGCGGTGAGCTGGGCGCCATCGAGAGAGGCCACGATGCGCTTGCCTTGAAAGCGCAAGGTGAGGTGGTGCCATTTCGCACGATCGAACATGGACGTGCCGGAGGCGAGCGTAACAGTCGGCTTTTTGTATTCGGCAGACAACAGTTGCCATGCGCCATTGGGCTGCACGCGCAAGATGTAACCGCTTGGCCAGCGGGCGTGGCCATCTCTGAAGACATCGGCGGAGTCGATCCTGCCCATCAGCGTTGCCGCGGACGTGGAGAGAAAGCGAACGTCGGCGGAAACGGAATAGTCGGTCCAGGACGCGTCGCCCGCAAGCGTGAAGGGATCGGGTAAGGGTCCCCAGGGAATCGGAGGCGTGGCGATGACCTGTTCGAGGCAGCGGCCGGGGCGGTCTGCGCAGCGATGCACCTCGAAGGCTCCGTCCTGGTCGGAAAGATACTTCGGCGCGCGCGTGAGCGGCGTGTTGTCGAAGTTGTCTTCGTAGGGCAGCGGGAACGGCGCTGCTGGCGGCGGCTGTGCAGCGCCTTTGCCCTGGCCGCTGGTTGTAGTGAGCGAATAGAGAGAACCGGGTTCGAATGTGTAGGCGAAAGCACCGTTTACAGGCTTGATATCGGCGATGTGCTCGAAGGTGCGTGCGCTGTTGGTCTCCCAGATGTGGACAGTGGTTGCGGCGAGACCGCCGGCGATGCGGAAGGAGACGCTCTGTGGATGATTTGCGGCGATGGTCTCGAGAATTACGCTCCAGCTTTTTCTATCGGGTGAACGGAGAGAGACGTAGGTTCCTCCACCGGGAAGAGAACCGGACGCGGAATCGAGGTATTGCCATCCCGGCTGCGCAAACTGCGTGGTGTGAGCCGTTGCCCAGATGGCGCCCTGCACATCGTAGTGCCCGGACCACGGAGTGTTGGCATACATGAGGCCAGAGTTGGGCGCTGCGAGAATGTCGTAGTAGGAAGTGACGGGGCTCCAGATCTCGGTGGCTGTGAGCGTGCCTTCGAGGTAGTTCTGGTTATAGAGATGAGCCAGAATGCGGCCGCCGACGGGCCAATCGCGGCTGATGAACGGTCCGCCGCCGCCGTTGGGTTGGTCTTCGCTTGACCAGAGCGGCTTGCCGGTGCGGCGCGCAGCTTCAGTGGTGGTGATTTTGCCGTTCAGCTTGGGATAGTGCACGCCGATTGCGGCTATGTCCTGGGCAACCTCGGGATTTTTCAATATGTCGCCGGCGATGGCCCATTGTCCTGCGCCTTCACCGGGGTATTCATCGCAGCAGACGATCTTTGTCGCCAGATGATTTTCGACGAGCTCGTGGTGCAGCTCCTTCAGGTAAGCGAGGTCGTAAACTTTTTCATTCCACAAGCCGACATAGCGGATGTTGAGGCCGTAATCGCGCCTGGCCGCCTTGATGAACTCCGCCATGTAGGCAGCCATCTGGGGCGTATAGAGCGTGAGTTTTGCCCCAGGCGCTGAATCCTGCGTTGGATCAACCCAGCGAGGCGCACCCCAGGGAAGAATTTCCAGAATGATGTTTGGGTTGCGCTTATGCGCTTCCACCATCAGCCACCACTCGTAGCCGCGCGTGGAGTCGTGGTCGGATGGGGTGCGCATGAAGCTGGGCTCGGAGCCATCGGTAGAGTTTACGTCGGCGCCGACTTCGACTTTGAGCCGCTGCAATGATGCACCGTAGCCGGGCTTGAAGAGGTAGTCGAGAATCTGGCTGCGCTGCGGCTCAGGGTAGTCGTAGAGCAGGCGTGATGATGCTCCGGCGCTGGCTGCGCCAAGGCCGTCGAAGGTGCGGCCGGCGGCATTGCCGTCGAGCACGACGTTTACCTGTTGCGCGAAGGCCAGGCTGCTAAAGCAGAAAATGGCGAGAACCAAGGCAAGAGGATTTCCCGGCAAGGAAAAGCGGCGGTGCCAAGCAGCGATGAATTGTGCGTGCATAGTTTCCATTTTTATTCGGCGCCCCTGAGGCTGGTTTCAATCTCTTCCAACGATTGGTTGCGTGTTTCCGGCAGGCGACGAAAGAGAAACAGCAGACCGGCAAGACAGATGGCTGCGTAAAGAAAGAAGACGCCTGCAGTGCTGATAGCGGCATTCAGCAGAGGAAAGGTGTAAGTAAGGATGAAGCAGGCGATCCACAGCGCGGTGACGGAGACGGAAACAGCTTGAGCGCGGATGCGGTTGGGGAAGATTTCCGAGATGACAACCCAGGTGACGGGCGCAAGTGACATGGCGTAGCAGGCGATGGCGGCAAGCACGAGCACCAGCATCGGGATTCCGTGGAAGTGGAGATGATAAAGCGCGCCAAGGATCGCGTAAATGAAAACGAGACCGGTGGCGCCGGTGAGCAGCAAGAAGCGGCGGCCGAAGCGATCAATGGTAACCAGCGCGAGCACAGTGAAGACCACGTTGACCGCGCCGGTGATGACAATATTGAAGAGGATGCCGGAGATCTGGTAACCGGCAGCGGCGAAAATCTCCTGCGCGTAATTGAAGATAACGTTGATGCCACACCACTGCTGAAGGACAGCGAGCACCAGGCCGAGAACGAGCGCACGAGCTACGCCGGGGTGGGCAAGCTCGCGCAATAGTGAGACGCTGTTCTGCTCGCCGCTGGCCTGGTGGAATTCGTCCATGACCTGGCGCGCGTAAGCCTGGCCGCCGAGGCGTTTGAGAACTCCCAGCGCTTTTTCATTGCACCCCTTTGTCGCCAGCCAGCGCGGGCTTTCAGGAATAAAGAGCGTGGCAGCGAGAAAGAGTAGCGAAGGAATCGCGGTGACGCCGAACATCCAGCGCCAGCCGGACTGGCCATTCCACGAGGCGAGGATTTGGGCGGCGGTGGCTCCGGCAGGCACCGGTCGGGCGATGAGCCAGTTGACCACTTGCGCAAGCAGGATGCCGATGACGATGGCCATCTGGTTGAGCGAAACCAGACGGCCGCGCATGCGGGCGGGCGAAATCTCCGCGATGTACATGGGCGAGATGCCGGATGCGAGGCCGATGGCGAAGCCGCCCAGAATACGCCAGACAACGAAGACGGCAAAATGTGCGGCCAACCCGGTGCCCAGCGACGAGACCGCGAAAACCATCGCGGATAACGTGAGCAGGAGCTTTCTTCCGAAGCGGTCGCTGAGGCGGCCTGCAGCGACGGCACCGGCGAGGCAGCCGATGAGCGCGCAGCTCATTGCCCAGCCCTGCAGTTCGGGCGAGGCGAGGTGAAAATAAATTTCGTAAAAGGGTTTGGCGCCGCCGATGACCACCCAGTCATAGCCAAAGAGCAGACCGCCCAGCGCACCGGAGGCGGCAGCAAGCCACAGGTACACTGTGCGCAGCGAAGCATCGCCCTGCGGGCCTACGGCGGCGGAAGTGGAAATGGGCGCTGTCATGGAAGGGATTCGACTTCAACCTTTGCAGGCACGAAGTGTATTCCGGATCCGCTCCAGCGCGCAATCTCAAGCGCGGCGAGATGGTTGGGATCGTCAGCGAGGACCTGCTTGAGCTGCCGCTGCGCGGAACCGCTATCGCCAACGCCAAGATTCGCGAGCGCGCTGAGGAAAGTGCACTCGATGCGATTGCGCCTTCCGAGATCGTCGTCGAAGAGCATAAAGTTGGGCAGCGAGGTGGCGAAGTAGTCGATCTTCGGCTCAATGCCGCTTTGCGCGCGTGCGAAATCGCCGAGACTGGAAAGAACCATGCGGGCCTGCTGCGGGTCACCCAGCTTGAACAGCGCGAGCGCCTGGAAGAAGGAATGATAACCAACGGATGGCAACGGCGCGGCGGCAGCTTTCCAACCTTCTTGCGCCCGCGCTGCGTTTCCGAGCTGTTCGGCGGCAAGGCCGGAGATGTAATCCAGGTCGCGCTCCAGCGTGAGCATGTGTTTGCCCTCGCCGAGATTCTCGGGATAATGGCGCGCGGCCTCGAAATGCTTGAGAGCTTCTGCAGCGTCGCCGGCAACGAGTGCTGCGTGGCCGAGCGCCTTGTGCGCAGCGACATACTGCGCAGAGACGAGGCCTTCGCCGCCTTCCCAGGGGCTGAAGCGGCGCGACTCGAGACGGTGAAGCGCCTCGGCGAAGCGCCCGGCCTGATTGAGCAAGGTGATGAACTCGACCGTGAGGTCGTCGCGATAATCGACCAGGGCAGCGTGCTGCTCGAGCGTGCGCAGGCGATCCTGTGGCGATGAGAGCCCGGCGCGTTTCTTTAACTGATCCCACTCATACAGCAGGCGCGTATCGTGCGGACCGGCAGCAAAGGCGCGCGCGTACATGTGATCGGCGGCCGCGGGATCGTGGAGAATGTTGAACTCGGCGAGGCCGAGGTTCCGCCATGGAATGGAGTAGGACGGATCGAGTTCAACGGATTTGCGCCAGCAGCGGATGGCGTCGTCGTAGCGGCGCTTGTCGTAATACAGATTGCCGAGATAGTAATACGCCCGCGCAGCGTCAGGCCTCCGCGCAATGGCGTCTTCAAGGACGATCATTTCTTCAAGGCGCGCAGGGAAGCAATAGAGCGGCGACGCGGCCTCGGCCTGCTCGATGAAATGCGGCGCTTCTGCCGCCCGGCCAAGCTGCACGGCAAGCCAGGCCAGCGTGTAGCCGAGCATGGGGTGGTCGAGAGGGGTTGCGTTGGCAACAGATTCGAGAAGCAGAAGCGCATCCTCGCCGAGGCCGGACCAGGCAAGCTCATAGACGATGTCGAGCAGCGTCTGCACGTCGCCTTCGAGCGAGTCGATGAAGGCCTGGAGGTCAGCTTGATTGCGGCTGAGAAAAAACCGCTCGGCCACCATGCGGAAACAGAGCGGGTCGAGGGCCAGAGTCTCATCGATCAGCGCCTCTGCCTGCTGGATACGATCCATGCGGCGCAATACGCTTGCCTTCAACGCGCGGGCGCTCAGGCTGGGCGCATTGGGGGAGAGACTGCGCTCTACCTGCTCGAGCGCAAGGGCAAGCTCTCCGCGGCCAAGGCTGATGGCCGCGAGCCAGAGATAGCCGGCGCTCTGCCATGCATAATTCCACACCGCTTTGTGAAAAGCAGAGTAGGCGTCTGCATCCTTGCCCTGATAGAGACGCGCGAGTCCGAGGTTGTAAAAGGCTTCGCCGTCGTATGGATTGGGATTGCGGAAGGTAAGGCGGCGGACGGCGCGGACGAAATGCTGCTCGGCTTCATCGAAGAGTCCCTTACGCAACAAAATGAGCCCCAGGGCGTTATTCAGGCGCGCGTCTTCGGGTTCACGGCGCAGGCCTTCGCGCCAATATGCTTCCGGTGAGCGCGTAGCGTGCCGGTATTGCTCAAGATGAAGTCCGGTAAGATAAAGCTCCTCGATGCTTTCGATTTGCTCTGGCGCCGGCGGCTCGGTGGCCGGTGCGACGGGCTCGCGATCAGACAGGGATTCCTGCTGCCACGCAAGTATCTCGCGGCCGTCCGCGTCAAAGACGGCGAAGCGCAACTCCGTCGGGTTGCCGGCCGTCGCTTCAAGGTTGCGCGTGAAGGGCTTGCCCGGCGCGAGATCCGTGGTTTCGTCGAAGAGCGATGCACCATTGTGCGTAAGCAGCGCGCGCACGGTGCGCGGTGATGTTACGCAGACGCCTGCGAAGATGCGGCCGTTGCGGAATTCGAGATTCAGCGCGGCCTCGGTGTTGGCGTTCTTGGCCGGGCCAATCTCCTGGATCGGATACCAGTACTGGCTGAAGGTTTTGGTCTCATACGGCAGAAGCCAGGAGAAGTCGGGCTGATTATCGGTGTAGGCACCGGCCATCAACTCCACGTACGGGCCGTCTTCATCGGTCAGGTTGCGGTCCCAGGCGTAGCCGAACTCGGCGTTGCCCCAGGTCCACATCTTTTTACCGGGCGCGACGTGGTGGTTCGATGTGTGCACCACGCCGGCGCGGCGCGCATGATCGTAGCCACCGCAGAAGTCATACTTCGACTCCGTCACCATGTAAGAGGTGGGGACGGGAATGTTCTTGTACCAGGAGATGTCGGTGCCGGGGCGGTAGTCGACGCCGTAATAGAGATTCCGGGCGATCGGGAACGAAGAGATTGCGCGCCTGGCATGATCGGCGACGAAGGTCACATCGGGCGGAAAGAAGCTCTGGTACTGGTCGTGGACGCACACCGCAACATTGGCCCACCACAGAAATGTTTGCGGGAGCGGCGTGCGGTTGAAGAGCCGCACGCGGGCCTCGACGATGGATTTGCCCAGCGCGAGATGAATGCCGACCATGCCCTTCATGCGCAACATGGGATCGTGCTCGCTGAGCCAGACCGTGCAGCCGCCCTCGGCATCCTGCTCGATGGCTGAGTGGACCGGCATGTACGTGGAGGGCCGATGGTGCTGCGGCCAGTTAAACTCCACGCCGCCCGAGATCCAAGGGCCCAGCAAGCCGACCAGTGCAGGCTTGATGACATGCTGGCGGTAGAAAAAATCGTACTGATTGGTTTTATCGGTAGCTGCGTGAATCCGCCCGCCAATCTCGGGCAGGATCATGAGCTGTACAAATTCGTTTTCGAGGAAGATGGCGCGATACGTCTTATCTTCTTTTTGAAGCGCGACGCGATCGGTAAAGGGATTTGGATAGACCTTGCCGCTGCTCCCCTGGTAGACGCGCTTCTCGAGGAACATGGGATTAGGATCGGCGTCCTGAACCGGATAGGTGGGAATCGTGACCTGCTGTTCATAGCAGCGTACGGCGTTATATCTATCGGCGTTACTCACCTGGCTCGTACCCCATTCGGCAGATCGATGATCCCTTCGCGTCAAGGATCCCGTAAACGGCGATCTCCGGCAGCCACAGGAGCAAAAAAGATGGCGAGTGGCTTAGCGTTAACGTACACGAAAGCCGTATAACTGTCAATTCACGCCGCTTCTTGCCCGTCTGAGGCCGCCGCCCGCCGAATTTCGGGCGCGGCAAGCGGGATACGCGGGCGTTATATAAATGCCGCTTCATCGCAAACCGGAACGGGCTGTTTGATGAGCAAGCCGTCGAGCGGAACCGTAGCGAGCAGCCGGGCAATGACGCCACCCGCGGTTCCATCCCCGTAGGGATTCGCCATTCCAGTGAGGTTTTTGCGGAATTCAGGGTTGAGGGCGCGATCGATGGCGGCGCAAATTGCGCCTGTCTCGGCAGGCGCGTCAATCACATTGCGGGCGCGTTCGCGGCCTTGCTGCCTGATGCCAACATTGACCACGGGTAAGGCGAACGACGCAGCTTCCATGATGCCGCTCGACGAGTTGCCGACGATTGCGTCGGCCTGGGCCAGCAAGCTCCAATAGGTTATTGGGTCGAGATTAACGAAGATATGCGTATGGTCGCGCACTGCGGCCAGATCCCGCGTCCGCTCGATGAGCTCATGGCTGCCTGCGTCTGCATTGGGATAGACGAAGAGCAACTGTCCTGAAACCTTGGCAAGCGCGGCAAAAAAGGCGTCGGCTTCAGCGTTGGTGTCGCGCAGGATGGTAACCGGATGCCATGCGGCAAGCAGCGTGGGCGAAGCAAGTGCGATGCCGAGCCGTTGCTCGAGCGCGGTGCGCGTGAGCAGAGTGGAGCGGCGCAGGTGATCGAGTGAAGGAGCTCCGGCGCAGTGCACGCGCCATGGCTCTTCACCCATGGCGATCACGCGCCGCCGCGCGGTTTCAGTTGAAGTGAAATGGATGTGCGCGAGCTTGGTGAGAGCATTGCGAACGGCATCGTCGATGGCCCCCTGGCTGACCTCACCGCCTTCAATGTGAGCGATGGGAATGCGCATCGCGAGAGCCGTGGCGGCCGGCGCCAGCATCTCATATCGGTCGGCGATCAAGAGCAGAAGATCGGGGCGCCATGCCGTGAGAGCATCGGCGAGACTCAAAATTGCGACACCGATGGTTTTGGCCATTCCGGTATCGGTATCAGAACTGAGCAAACATTCGATACGGGCCTGGATGGGGAAGCCGTCGCGCTCGATTTCGTCGATGGTCAAACCGAATCCGGGCGCCAGATGCGGCCCCAGCGCGAAGACGCCGAGTTCCACGCCGGGATGAGCAGCAAGCTCGCGGAGCGGCCAGTAGAGATGGCTGTAATCGGCGCGCGAGGTGGTGACCACGCCGATTCGCCGCTTGCCAACATGCGCATTGCCGGCAGTCATATGGTCACGCATGGCTTGCTTTCCCCGGCAAGCGCCAGCAGCGCGGGGCTGGGCGTGAAATCCGGCACCAGTCTGCACAACTGGGAAACCGCAGCAGTAAGGTCGCGTGCATCGACGGCTCCGCGCAGGCCGGCAAGCGCGCTTTGCAAGTCACCGCTGGGAACAAGCGGCGTTTCGATCCGGAGCAAACTGGCGGTTGTAGCCGGCCGAATGCTCTCTGCCGCGGACCAGAATTGTTCAGTCTCTTTGTCACCCGGGCGCAGGCCCGTGAATTCGATGGGAACTACCCGATTGGGGGCGAGCGCATGCACCATGAAGCGGGCGAGGTCGGCGACCAGATGCGGCGTGAACAGCGCGGGGGCAAACAAGGTTGCGGGCTCAGGCTCGCACGCCGCTGCGACCAGCAGGTTGATTGCTTCCTCAAGGGTGAGGAAGTAGCGGCTGGCGGCTGGGCTGGTTACGGTGAGTGGGCCGCCCGCTGCAATTTGCCGGGAAAAGACTTCAGCAACGCTGCCGTGCGAAGCGAGCACATTGCCAAGACGAAGCGCCGTGCCGCCGGCGCCGAGAACAATGTGCTCAGCGACGCGCTTGGTGGCGCCCATGATGGACGCAGGACTGGCCGCCTTATCGGTGGAAAGTAGAATGATACGCGCCGCGGGCCCGGCGCCGACCAAAGAGAGCGTGCCGAATACGTTGTTCTCGATAGCCGCGAAAGGCTGCTCCTCGAGCAGCGGTACGTGCTTGAAAGCCGCCGCGTGAAAGACCACTTGCGGCGCATACAGCGAGAAGATTTCTTCAAGCAGAACGCGATCGGCGACACTGCCAAGCCGGAACACCGTGTCCGCCAGCAAGCCGGCTTCGGCGAATTCGCGCTGGAGCGCGAAGAGATTGCTCTCGGATGATTCCAGCAGGATCAGCCGCGATGGCTCTAGAGCTGCCAGACGCAATGAAAGCGCCGAGCCGATTGATCCCCCTGCGCCGGTAACGAGCACAGACGCATGACGAAGCGCATCGCGCGACTCTGCGGGATGCGCGAGGTTGGGGCGCGCAAGAAACGCGCTCCAGTCAATCATTTCTAAGCAGGGAACCACATCAGGAGTATAAATTCACGTACATCGAACGAGCCGCATGCAGATGAATCCGGGCTGGCCGGTCGCTTACACTGGCTAGTTCCGCGGTTTCGTGGATTTGATTGCGGTTGGAGAAAGCATTGGAAATGAATTATGTGCAATTCGGCCGGAATTCAGTGTTAATTTCTTTCGCTCTTGCGGCTTCGCTCGCGTGCGCGCAAACGCATTACAATCCTGAGGCAATACGGCTGAATAACCGGGGCGTTGCGCTCATGGGCCAGCAATTTACCGAGCGCGCACAGGAGAGTTTTGCAGAAGCGTTCAAACAGGATCCAAACTTCGCGCAAGCGGCTATCAACGAGGGCATCGCCCTTTACACCATGCAGAAGCTGGACACGGCAGAGCAAGTGCTGCGGCAGGCTATTGCTCTGGAGCCGAACAGCGCTCAGGCATGGTATAACCTCGGCCTGGTTCAGCGTGCGGCCAATGAACCGGAGCCGGCGCTGGCCAGCTTTCAGCGCGCAGCGGCAATCGATCCCCGGGATGCGGACTCGCTCTATTTTGTAGGCGCCTGTTACGAGGAGATAAAGCAGTACGACAAGGCGATTGCGGTTTTTAAACAGACGCTCGAAATCAATCCCCTTCATGCATCCGCAGAGTTCGGGCTGGCGCGATCGCTGCAGCGTACGGGTCACACAGCGGAAGCGCAAGAGGCGTTTGGGCGATTTCAGCATTTGACGAGCACTAAGATCGGGGCTCCGCTCGCCCTTGCTTACGGTGAGCAGGGACATTATTCGACCGCAACCCCAGTACGAGAGCCGGAGAATATTGAGCAGAAGATGATTCCGGTGCAGCTTGTCCAGGAACCGATGGCGCCGGGAAGAGGCACCGGAGAATCCACGGCGACTGGAGGCGCGTGCATGATGGACGCGACCGGTTCGGGACAGATGGATCTGGTGATGCTCGAGTCCGGTGCGCAGGCCATACGCGTGCTGCACCGCCGCCAGGATGGCGCCTTTGAAGAACTCGATTCGCAGGCCATCGGTTTGAAAGCGAGTGGAAATGCCATCGCGTGCGCCGTTGGAGATTATGACGGCGACGGCCTGAACGACCTGGCTGTTGCCATGGACGGATCGGTGCTGCTCTTCCGAAACCTTGGCCACGGAAAGTTCGAGGACGTGACGGCCGCGTCAGGCCTGGCGCCTCGCAACCGGCCATCAGGAATCACGTTTGTGGACTACGACCACGATGGCGATCTGGACCTGTTCCTGACCGGATCGCCGCTCAAGCCCGGCGGCGAATCCAACGTGCTTTGGCGTAACAACGGCAACGGGACCTTTACCGAGCAAACCGCGAAGACCGGATTAGGCGGAAGCGGCAAGTCCGCGGCGGCGATTCTGACGGATTTTAACAACGATCGGGCTGTAGATCTGGCGGTAACAGGCGACGGTCAGGCGCCCACGCTGTATGTAAATCCGCGCGAAGGCAAGTACCCCACGCAATCTCTTTATGATCATGAGACTTTGCCCGCCACGGTTGGCATTGCGGTGCTCGACTACAACAAAGATGGATGGATGGATATTGCCGTTACTCACGCTGGGCCGCCAGGTATCACGCTGTGGCGCAATGTCGAAGGACCGAATGGCGTGGGCCGCCGATTCGAGCGCGTGCCGTTGCCTTTGGACGACGCGCTGGGCGGCTGGGGCCTGACTCCGGTGGACATTGACAACGACGGCTGGATCGATCTGGCAGCGATTGTGCAGACGAAGGCTGGACCGCAAGTGCGAGTCTTCCGCAATCGGGGCGATGGCACATTTGAGGATGTGAGCCGCGCGCTGGGACTCGATCGAGTGAAACTGCAAGAACCGCGCGGCCTGATTGCGGCCGATGTGGACGGTGACGGATCGCCGGACCTGATTGTGACGCAGCACAACGCGCCACCAGTGCTGCTGCGCAACGTGGGCGCGAACCAGAATCACTTTGTGCGTCTCGATCTCGAAGGCGTCGCGGATAACAAGACGGCGCTGGGCGTGAAAGTAGAAGTGTTTGCAGACGGGCTTTGGCAGAAGTGGGAACTCGCCGGCGCTTCGGGATACCAGACGCAGGCGCCGCCGCAAGTTCTTGTGGGCCTGGGCAAGGCTGAGGGCATCAACATGCTACGCATCCTTTGGCCTACGGGTGTTCTGCAGGACGAGATCGATCTGCCGCATACGAAGACGATCGCGATGAAGGAAGCGGATCGGCGCGGGAGCTCGTGCCCAATTCTGTTTGTGTGGAATGGGCGCAAATACAAGTTTGTGACCGACGTGATTGGTGCGGCCGTTGTGGGGCACTGGTTCACTCCGACGCGGCGCAACATACCGCGCCCCAGCGAGTGGGTAAAGATCGACGGCGATGATGTGGCGCCGGTGGACGGCAAAGTTAGCGTGCGCTTTATGGAGCCAATGGAAGAGGTGAACTATATCGACCAGTTGCGGCTAGTTGCCGTGGATCACCCTGAAGGTGTCGAAGTCAATCCAGACGAGCGGTTCCTCGACGATCCTCCGTTTGCTTCGGGCCGCGTAGTGGCAAGCACTGGCACGCGACTGCCGGCGGATGCATGGGACGGCGAGGGCCGTGAGGTGCTCGCTACGTTGAGCCGTCGCGATCATCAGTTCGCCAGCGGATTCAAGCAGCTGCCGTATGACGGATTTGCCAATCTGCATGCGCTGACACTGGATCTGGGCAATGTTACGCCCGGCGCGCCACTGCGCTTGTTGATGACCGGATACGTGAATTACTTTAGCGCCACGTCGCTCTATGCAGCATGGCAGGCGGGCATCAGGCCGATTGCCCCCTACGTTGAAGCGCAGCTTGCTGACGGCGAGTGGCGGCGCATCCCAGGCGAAGCGGGATTTCCCGCAGGACTGGAGCGCACCATCGTCGTGGACCTGACAGGCAAGCTGCCACCCGGCGCGCGGCGCATACGGCTGATGACGAATCTGCAGATTTATTGGGACCAGGTGCTTATCGACAACCATGCCGAGGGCGAATCGCGGACGACGGAGCTGCCCTTGGCGTTTGCGACGGAGCAGTTTCGCGGCTATCCGAAACAGATCGAGGGTGCGAGCCCCGGCGATCTGGACTACGACTACAACCTCGTGAGTCTGACCGGACCGTTTCAACGTGAGCGCGGAAGTTACACGCATTTCGGCGATGTAACTCCGCTGCTCAAGAGCGTGAATGACCGTTATGCCATCTTCGGCGCCGGCGAAGGGATTGCCGCCGAATTCGACACGACGAAATTGCCGTCACTGCCTCCGCACTGGAAACGCGATTACTTCTTTTATGCGAATGGTTATGTGAAGGACATGGACTGGTGGGATGCTTCGCCGTTTACCGTCGCGCAGTTACCGTTCCACGAAATGAGCGCGTATCCATATCCCGCGAATGAAAAGTTCCCGGTGAGCGACGCTGCGATTTCGTACCAGTTGAATTGGAACAACCGCTTCGTGTCGGGCAAGCCAAATGGGCTGCACCGGTTTCAATATGAATGGAAGCCGTCGACTCCGCGGGACGATCGTGCGCCTGAAATAGCGAAGTGAGAAGAGATGAGCGGAATCGACTCGAGCATCGTATTGGCCCCAGCTGTACGGCAACTGGAGCTTTTGCGCGCCCGCCAGATTTCCATCGTGGAGTTGGCGGAAGCGCACCTCGCGCAGATCGCGCGGCTGAATCCCTGCTTGAATGCATTCGCGGATTTCGATGCGGAGCGCGTCCGCGCCGAAGCGCAGCGTATGGACGCTGTGCAAGATGGGCGAGGAGCCCTGTACGGGCTGCCGGTCACGGTCAAATCGTCGATTGCCACTGCCGGATTTCGATGCGAGATCGGCAGCCTGCTCAACAAAGGCGAACGGCCGAGTGCGGATGCGGTGGTGGTGGAGCGATTGCGGGCAGCGGGCGCGCTCATTCTGGGCACAACAAACTGTCCCGAATTCCTGATGGCCTATGAAACAGCGAACCTGCTGCACGGGCAGACGCGGAATCCCTGGGATCTGGAGCGTACGCCGGGCGGGTCGAGCGGCGGCGAGTCTGCAGCCATTGCCGCGGGGATGTCGGCTGCGGGACTTGGGAGTGATAGCGGCGGTTCTGTGCGCGTTCCGGCGCATTTCACCGGCATCTGCTCGCTCAAGCCCACGCCGGGACGCATTCCGGGACAGGGGCACTTGCCGCCATGCGTCGGACCGTTTTCGATTCTCGGTGCGATTGGTCCGATGGCGCGAACGATGGAAGACATTTCGATGTTGTTCCGCGTGTTGAGCGGCCAGGATCCTTGCGATCCGGTCAGTCCGCCGTTGCCGCTTCGCAATCCCACTCTGGACGAACTGCGGCACAACCGCATTGGCTATTTTGAAGACGATGGACTCACGCCAGTGACGCCGGAGACGCGAGAGGCCGTGCAGGCTTCCGCGAAGGCATTGTGTGAGGCGGGATTCCGCGTCGAGCCGTTCCGGCCGCAGACTCTGGAGCCGCTGCGCAGAATATGGTGGAAATTTTTTGTGCAATGCGGCGCGATGTTTTATGAGCCAACAATCGCGGGCAAACATGCGCAATTGAGCCCCATCTTCAAAGAGTTTCTTGGCATTGCAGAAGCCGCGCCACCCCTCACTGCAACGGAGCTATTAAGTGCGTGGGCTGAGTTGGACCTGCTGCGCGCCAAGACGCTCGCCGTCATGGAGGAATATCCGGTGCTGCTTTGCCCGGTTGCCAGCATTCCCGCGTTTCGACACGGCGAGCGCGCGTGGAGTATTGAAGGCCAGACAGTAGAGTATCTCGATGCAGTGCGCTACACACAGTGGTTTAACGCGCTCGCCTGCCCTGCTGCCGTGATTCCGGTACACCGGTCGCCGGAGGGTTTGCCGATTGGGGTGCAGATTGTTGCCAGGCCTTTCGAGGATGAGACGGCTCTGGGAATTGCCGCGGTTCTGGATGCCACGTTCGGATATCAGGCCCCACCGGCGGCCATGATTTGATCTGACGTTGCGAGGAAATCAGGCCGAGGGTTCCTTTAAATGGAGCAACTGGTCGGCTGTCACTTTGCCCACCTTCTGCACGGCGCCCGATGGCCATTGCACTTCGAGCACTGCGCTGGTCGCCTCGCCCAACCCAAAGTGGACGGTGAGATCGCTGCTCGAGGCGTATCCGACGCTGCTGCGCACCCACTGGAACTGAGTACGATGCTCCGTTGTGCATTGCACGCGTGCGCCTATGGCGGAACGATTGCTCTTGACGCCTTCCAGCCGCAACTGCAGCCAATGTCGCACCGGGCTGCGGTTCCACCATAATTCAATCGGTGCATTGAGCGCGGTCACTGCGGCATCGATCCTGCCGTCCCGATCGAAGTCTGCGAAAACAGCCCCACGATGCAGGCGCGGAACCTGAAACTGCGGGCCGACGCTCTCCGTGACGTCGGCAAAGCGGCCGCCTGTATTGCGAAAGATCCGGTTGCACTGCTGATCGTCTGTATCCAGGCCGCCGCCGGCAGCGAACCAGTCCAGCCAACCGTCGTTGTCCAGATCGATCAGCCCGCAGCCCCACCCGCTGCTGGAACGGCTCAACGCCAGAATCCCGGACTGTGCGCTGCCGTCAACAAAGGATCCTTTCCCCTGGTTGAGAAAAAGCTCCCAGCCTTCGTTCTTAAGGCCGGTGACGACGATGTCGGGGCGGCCGTCTCCATCGATGTCGCCAAAGTCCGCTCCCATACCGGAGATGCTACGGCCATCAGTGTTATACGCCACGCCGGCATCGAGACCGATTTCTTCCAGGCCGCGCCCGCGGCTCCTGAGCAGCAAATTGGGAGCGTTGTCGTTGGCAATAAAAAGGCCCGCTCTGCCGTTGCCGCAAAAATCGGCAACAGCGATACCCATGCCCTTGCCGGTGAGCAGCGGGAACACGTTCCTGTCCTTCACTTCGGTAAACGTGCCATCGCCATTATTGTGAAAAAGCTGCATGGGCTCAGGCTGGTACATGTCGGGATGGCAATAGCTGCGGGCTTGCGTGCCGAGACCGCCGCAAACGGGATCCGCTCCTGCCATCCAGTCAACGTAATTCGAGATGAAAAGATCGAGGCGGCCATCGTTGTCGTAGTCGATCCACGCTGCGGCGACCGACCACAATGAATGCCCCGCGGCGTTTTGGCCAGCAAGACCCGCCTGCCGCGTCACGTCCGTAAAGGTACCATTTCCGTTGTTGTGGTAGAGCGTGTTTCCATGCACGCCCAGGACAAGAATGTCCTGATGGCCGTCATTGTCATAGTCGCCCACTGCCACGCCAATGTCGTATCCGGTTCCCTGCAACCCGGCCACAGTGGTGACATCCGTGAAGGTGCCGTCGCGGTTATTGCGATAGAGCCGGTTCCAGTATTCGGGTCCGGATTTCGCCAGCGACGGAAGTGCTGCGCCGTTGGTGCAGAAAATGTCAGGCCAACCGTCTCCGTCGAAGTCGATCACGGCCAGCCCGCCCGGCATCGTCTCCACCTGGTACTTGCGGCCGGTTGCGCCGTTGCGCAAAGCAAAATCCAACCCGCTGCCGGAAGCGCCATTGACCATGCGAATGGGCGCATCGTCAGCAGGCCACGCCATAGCAGGACCGATGATCGCCGATCCCAGAAGAGCCGCGGTGTTGCGCAGGAATCTGCGCCGTGGCAGGTTTCGGGTCAGGACCATGGTTAGCTCCGTCAGGTGTGTTTTGAACGCCCTGGCAAGAATATCGCCTGAGCCGGATTCGGGATTGGGCGGTTGTAAAGGTGGAACGCAGGCGGTGGGTCTCAGCCGTGCGGACCGAGCGTCCCAGGATGCGTGACTGTGTCTCTCCTGGCAGGTCGTTCGTGAACAGATTCCCAAACGGATCAGAATAAAAAAAGAATAAAAAAATTCAGCTTGACAGGTCTGTATTGACGCCTACAAAATGCTTTGAGTCATTAAAGAAGACGTTTTCATGATCGAAAGACGTGTACGTTAACGTTAAATAACCGAAAGGAGTTCCGTTATGTTTGGGAGGCTGAATCTGGCAACGAGAGCGGTCAACCGCTCAAGGCAACTCCTCCTCATGGTCGCGATTGTCGCGCTTTTATGTGGAGGACGCCATCTTAGAGCCCAGGTTGACCAGGGTACTATCACCGGCACGGCAACTGACACGCAAGGAGCCGTGGTTCCCGGCGCCAAAGTCACGTTGACACAACTAGATACCGGGTTTGTATTGCAGGGAACGACCAACAATGCAGGAATTTACGTTTTTTCGCCGGTCAAGATCGGGCGGTATTCGGTAGCAATCACGATGCCCGGATTTGAGTCGGTCACGCATACCGATCTCACCCTGGATGTCAACCAGACCCTGACGGTGGATTTCACGCTAAATCCCGGCAATGTGACGCAGTCGGTTACTGTTCAGGCTACGGCCGCAGAGTTGCTGCAAAAGGAAGATGCTTCCACTGGCCAGGTAGTCAGCTCGCAGGTGATTAATGACACACCTCTTGCGCTGCGCAACTATGTCTTTATCGCGCAACTAGCTGCGGGCGTGACAGAGGCCAACGGCTCGCGCGGACAGGGGCGTGGCGACTTCAACGCCAACGGCCTGCGCGCCGAGCAGAACAACTTCATCCTTGACGGTGTAGACAACAACAGCAACCAGGTGGATTTCCTGAATGGCGCCAGCTTTGTTGTGAAGCCTCCACCGGACGCGCTGGCTGAGTTCAAGGTGCAGACCAGCGATTACGATGCGGAATTCGGGCACTCGGCGGGCGCGGTGGTGAACGCGGCCATCAAAAGCGGCACCAACGAGCTCCACGGCGACATGTGGGAATACGTTCGTAACAACGACCTCGGCGTAGCCCGCGACTTCTTCAACCGGACCTGCAACGGCAGTGTCTGCACGCCGGGGCAAGTACCTCCGTACCACCAAAACCAGTTTGGCGCGACGCTGGGCGGTCCTTTCCTCAAGGACAAGCTGTTCTGGTTCGGAGATCTTGAGGTCCTCCGCATCATATCTCCGACGAACGGCACTTACACGGTTCCCACGGCGCTGATGCGGACGGGCGACTTCAGCGAATTGCTGAGCAGCAATCCGACACTCAACGGCCACGTCACAACGCTTTATGAGCCGGGCTCGGGCGGAGCCACGCCGCTGGGCGCGCCGTGCGGCAATAACACTCCGGGGGTCACGCAGAAGTTCTGTCCAGGCGAGATCGACAAGGTGGCGGAGAACATTCTCAACCTGTATCCGCAGCCTAACAACGGTCCCACGGGCCTGACCTCTAACAACTACGTCGTCAACACCAGCACTGGCGACAACGCCGTCTCCTGGGATGGGCGCATCGACTGGAACCCGACCGCGAAGGACCAGGCCTTCTTCCGCATGAGCTATTACAACGAACGCGGAACTTACAACCCGCCTCTCGGCACCATCCTCGACGGCGGCGGTTATGGCAGCGACGGCTCCAACGTGAACATGGGCGAGAACTATGCGCTCAGCTACACGCACACCTTCACTCCAACGCTCATTAACGAGTTCCGCTTTGGATACAACTGGGGCCATCCGCAATGGGTGCCGTTGAGCGCCAACACCAACGTCTCGGCTCAGGAAGGGCTGGGCGGCATTCCCTATTCGCCCGGCAATGGAGGATTGCCGAACACAGCCATCAGCGGCCTCAGCGGCATTGGCGGCCCGCAGTGGTATCCGGCCATCGAGTACGAGAACGTGTTCCAGTTCCTCGACAACGTAACCAAAGTGAAGGGCCGGCACACCATCAAGATGGGTGTTGACTACCAGCATGTCCGCGTAGCCACCACGGCACCGATCGCGCCGCACGGCTACTACGACTTCAGCGGTTTCTATACCAGCAACCCCAGCGTGAGCAATACCGGCTTCGGCGCTGCCGACTTTCTCGCAGACAACGACACGCCTGCGGGAGCGCCCGTTGGATCCGCGCCCGGCTCGATCGACAATGCCGAGCTGACCGCGTTTTTCAACATTGATAACGTCCGCTGGTACCGCGCCGCCTACGTCCAGGACCAGTGGAGAGTCATGCCCAAGCTCACGCTGAACGTTGGTCTGCGGTACGAGAACTTCCAGCCCGTCGAGGAACGTCACGATCACCAGTCGCTGTGGTATCCGACGTCCATCGCACCCGGAGCCGGTACATCGAACTTTGTGCTGGCCGCCAGCCAGAAAAACACATATCTGGCTCCTGGCTTCCTGAACCTGCTGGCCAAGGACCACATCAACCTGGAGTACACGGGGACTCGCTCGCTGGTGCAGCCCCAGTACACGCAGTTTGCTCCACGCGTCGGTCTTGATTACACCGTGACCAACAAGTTGGTGGCACGCGCCGGCTTCGGCCTGTTCTTCGGCGGATTGGAGAGCATTGGCGGCGCGCCCAATCTGGGCTACAACTATCCCTTCCAATACACGGTGAACTTCAAACGGCCGGCGTGCCTAACCAACAACTGCGAGAGCATCGGGCAGACCTACGGGATCAATTTGGCGCAGGGCTTTTCGACACAGCCCGGCTGGAACAATGGGCTGGCCAATGATCCGAATCCGTCCACGCCGGGACTGGTGGGCGCGCAGGCGCAATACAAAACCCCATACACACAGCAGTGGAACTTTTCGCTCCAGTATGCGTTCTCGAACACCATGAGCTGGACGGTGGGCTACGTGGGCAACAACTCCAGGCACATCGAGGGTTTCCCGGACCAGAATGCTCCTGACGGGCTGGTTGGTCCGAACGATAACGCAAACCTTATCCGGCCGTTCCCAGACTTCAGCGGCTCGCAGTTCGACATGCACGAGGGCGTCAGCAGCTATAACGCGCTGCAAACGACCTTGCAGAAGCAATATACGAACGGACTCTCGTTCGTGGCCGATTACACCTGGGGGCACGCCTTTGACGATACGGAGACGCCGCTGAATGGCGGTGGGAACCTTTACCGCTCGCCGCTGGTACTGCCCATGGGCATCGAGTATGCGAACTCCGACTGGGATGTGCGTCAACGGGCTTCTCTCAACGGACAGTACGACCTTCCCTTCGGCAGAGGAAAGAAATACCTCAACCAGGGCGGGATCGTAAACGGAGTGATTGGCGGCTGGTCGACCGACCTGGTCTTTACCACCCAGACCGGTCTTCCCTTCAGCATCAATCCGAACAACAGCGGTGCGAATGGAGCCAACGCCCGGCACGCTTACGTTACGGGTAATCCTTATGCGGCGGGTGGCTCGCCGAATTCCACTAACTCCAGCATCAGCTGCGCCACCAGCACGAAAAACATCACGAACTGGTACAACCCGTGCGCCTTCTCCAACCCGTTGCCGGGCAGCGACATTGCCAATACGCAAACCTCGTCGAACCCAACCGGCACGCCGCTCGACACGCCCGGGGCAGTGCTTCCTTACCTTGGACCGGCTCGGAACCAGCTCTACGGGCCTGGCTACAACCGCATTAACATGTCGCTGTTCAAGAGCTTCACGACTTTCCACGAACAGCACCTTGACTTCCGCGCCGATGCCTTCAACCTGTTCAACAGCCCGGCCCTGAATACTCCAAGCGCCAATAACGTCAACTCCAACGGCGGGCAGATCACCAGCACGCACAATATGGGCCAATTCACACCCAACAGCCGCTTCCTGCAGTTAGCATTGAAGTATTACTTCTAGGAAGCAGCTCTAACCCGGTAACATCAACACGCCGGAGCTCCTTGAGGAGTTCCGGCGTGTTTCGTTTGCAGCCTACTATGCTCTCTTATTGCCCTGCTCGATCTCATTGCGCGGCGCTGCTCGCAGCGTGTGTTCTTACCATCGCAGTCCCCGCTGTTCGCGCGCAGCAGGGCGCGATGACCTCAGCCGATCAAGCCGCTTTCCAGCAGGCTCTGCAAGAAGTCGATAGCGGCAGAGCACAGCAGGCCGAGCCGGTGCTGCGGGGGCTGGCACAGCGCTATCCATTGAATGACCAGGCGAGCGAAGCGCTCGGCCTGATCTACGCCGAAGACGGGCAAATGGCGCGCGCCTTGCCCTACCTGGAGCAGGCGTGCAAAGACGCGCCCGGGTCGGCGCTGAACCATGCCAACCTGGGAACTGCGTGGCTGAAGCTCGGCCGCACCCGCCAGGCGGCTACAGAGCTCGCGGCTGCGGCGCGTCTTGACCCACAAAACGCCGAAACCTTCTCTGCGCTTGGCCAGGCTTACATGCTCCTCAAGGATCCAGCCGATGCGGCACATGCATTTTCGCGTGCCGCTGCTTTGGGCGACGGCGACCCCGGCCTGCTCTACAACTGGGCGCTCGCGCTCAGCCAGGATCACCAGGCTGCGGAGGCCGCCAAGGTTCTCGATCAGATTTCTGCAGACCAAATGACAGATCAGGCAGAATCCCTGGCCGGAGAAGTCGAGGAGAGCCTCGGGAATTATCTTTCCGCGGTCAAGCACGATCAGAGGGCCGCGGAGATGAATCCCAGCGAGGACAATCTCTACGCGCTCTGCGTTGAATTTCTGCGCCATTGGACGTGGGATGCCGCGACCAAAACAGCGACCTACGCTGCGGAGCGATACCCCGCGAGTGTACGGATGAAGCTAGTCCTTGGCATAGCGCTGTATGGAAACAAGCGCTTCGCAGACGCAGCCAAAGTGTTTGACGAGCTGCTCAAGAAAGATCCGGACAACAACGTTGATGCCGATATGCTGGGGCGCACCTGCGGGGAAATCTCTGGAGAAAATGCGAACTGCAATACCTTGGTGACCTTCTCGAATCAACACCCCGGCAATGCGTCCGCGGCGTTCTATGCGGCCCGACAAATTCTGGGGCGGCCGCATTCACCTGCCGAGCTCGACCAAGCGGAAGAATTGTTGAGGCGAGCAACAGTGAAAGACCCTAAGCTGGCTGACGCATGGTATCAATTCGGAATTCTGGAGGCGGAGCGCAAGCAGTGGCCGCAGTGCGCACAGATGCTGGAGAAAGCCACGGCACTGGAACCTGAACTCGCCTCTGCGCACTATCAATTGGCCATTGCCTATGCTCATCTGGGGCGAGACTCCGATCGAAAAATAGAACTGGCCTTGTTTCAGAAATACAGCTTGCAGGAAAAGGAGCACGTGGACACAGAGGTGCGGGCCATGACCGTGTTCCTCACAAAATCACAGTGAGACATGGGGTTGCGGCAGAGCCCGCATCCCTTGCAGGCCCCCGCGGGATCGTGAACCGAAATCGCGGAATGCCGGCTCAGTTGGTCAGCGTCAACATCCAGTGCTCATTCGGCGCTCCGGAGACGTCCTGCCATTGGTCAACGACACCCGATGTGCCATTTAGTTCCAGATCGAGTCCGCTATTCACGTTGACAATCCGGTAACCGCCGGAGATCGGCAGCAGCGTCCAATGTTCTTTGGTTGCGCTGGAGCCGCTATCCTGCCACTGGTTCACGGTGCCGCCATTCGATTTGCTAGCGCCGCTCACTTCCAGATCGAGCCCGCTGTTCACGTTGACGATCCGGTATGATCCATCGCCTACTGCCATCAGGTTCCAGTGTTCGTTGTTCGCTCCCGAAACATCCTTGTATGTGTCGACCGTGCCGCCGTCCGCAAGGCTCGCGGAGTTGACTTCAAGATCAAGGCCATTCTTGACGTTCACGATCTTGTAGATGTCCTGCCCGACTTCGGACCCGGCGCCCACAATGTCGATCCGGTCGGCAGGCACGTTGTATCCGGATGAAGCCGGATTCTTCAGCCCGGTGACGCGCACCTTCAGCGTGTGCGTG
>JASIJX010000177.1 GCA_030049955.1 Acidobacteriaceae bacterium | reverse complement strand
TGGCGGTGTATGGAGTCCGGAGCGAACCCATCTCTACCGAACAAATTCCCGTTAACAGGGAAAAATACAGGGAAATTGTGGTTTCAGCGCCTTTTCAGGGTTGTCCATCTTGTGAGCGGCGGCTCGTATTTGCTGAATTCAGGAGAGCTGCGGGACTTCGGATTGCAAGCAACAAGGATTATGGAACAGGGAATTATTCGTGCGGAACAGGGAATTTCAATGGCAGTTGAGGTTCCATAACAGGGAAGCCTCGCTAACCAGACATTCCGTTCAGAGCAATGCTTCCGGCGTGGGTCTCCGCGCATCACGTGAAATCCTCGGCCTGGCTCAGCTCTCAGAGGAAGTCACTTCGACCGGAGTCTCTCGATCAGCCCTTCTCGACAGTATTCGACGCAGGATGGCCAGGCTCCTTACAGAAAACCCGAACCAGGAGGTAGAAAGATGAGTGGATGCCATCGCTTTCGGCCGCTGATTATTGTGTCGTCTTGCGCAACAACTTCTCGTCTTTCATCGAGCGCTCGTTCTATGAGCTGAGTCCGCAAGTGAATTTCATTCCAGGTCAATATAATATAGATCAGCTCGCGGCAACCCTCGATAAATGCCGAACAGGCATCAAAATCGCACTTGTGCTGATCGCAATTCTGGTCCCGATTGGGACGGGCTGTTCGCATTGCTGCTTACGAGCTTCTTCATGTCGTTGATGTATCCCACAATATTCGCACTCGGCATACGAGATCTCGGCGATCGCACCAAGGGAGACTCGCCGCTACTGGTCCTGGCCATCGTCGGTGGTGCGGTGT
Organism: Acidobacteriaceae bacterium; assembly: GCA_030049955.1. Next base: position 73,869 of record JASIJX010000177.1, on the reverse strand, counting down.
CTTCTCCGCTAATGGGGCATAGCCTATCAGGCCCGCAAAACGCATGGCGATCAGCATGACGGTTCCGTTGTTCCGATATGCCGTTGTCGCGAGTTTTGCCTCCTGGGGGGCGCGTACAACGCTCGAATCAATCCGCTCGGGGCGGCTGGTAAACGAGGTCCCGAGTGAATACAAATCTTAACGGTGAATCCGGATCGTGGGAATCGAGTTTTAAGCGCGTGGGGCGCAGGGCAGCTCTCATGCGAGGCGAATCCGGAATGCAGCGGCGATCTCTGCGGTAGGATCGTGCTCTGCCGGGAGATCGATCCGTAGGCTGGAGGCGGTTTGACGCCACCGAAGCTTGCGATCGGAACCGACCAGCTCAACATGATCGATCTTGCGCGGACTGGTGGAGGCCGAATAACCCAGCGCTTGGATGGCAATCTGACCCGCTGGCCAGCCGAGCACCAACGCGTACACGGTGCGGCCGTCTTTGCTGGCCGTGAAGCGGACGTCCCGGGCACCGAGGGCCTGGATGCTGTTGCCTTGGAAGGAGCCGCTTTTGATCGTGTCGGGCCCTTCACCGAAGACCTTCCACGGCCGTGTCGCGAAGATGGCCTCGCCGTTGACCTGAGTCCATGCGGTGATCTGATCCAGGATCGCAATCTCTTTGCTGTCGATCGTGCCGTCGGGCCGGCCGGGAATGTTCAAGACAAAGGTTCCGTTCTTGCTGACTGTATCGATGAGCCAATGGATTACGTCGCGCGGCGCCAGATAGCCTCCGAACTCCCCGGGCTGATCGAAGAGTTCGCGCTTGTAGTGCCAGTCCCCGATACAGGTCTCCGATTGCCAGGGATACGATGTGATGGATGCGTTGATGCCGCGTTCGCAATCGGCTACGACCGCCTTGAGCAGGCGATCGGGAACCTGCTTGACGTTGAGGACGGCCTCCATGCGGCCGCCGCGCGTCTTCAGGTTGTGATTGTAGTAATATGCGCCAATGTTCATGCCGCCCCAGCCGAGCGGCAGAAGTGAATTGTCGAAATAAAGCAGGTCGGGATCGTGCTGGTCGATGAGGTCGCGGGTACGATCGTAGAAGTTCTTGACGTAGGAAACGTCGGGTAGCGCATCAAAGGGGTGCTTGGGAGCGTAAAGTCGCTGCGGGTCGAGGCCCTCCCACCACTGGTTCTTCCCTTCTGCAATGCGCAAGCGTCCCTCGTACGGAATGCCGTCGTAGGGACCAGATGTGTCGGTGCCGTGCGCGGTCTGAAACCACCACCAGTTGCGCGCCTGGTGAACCGTGACCCCAAAACGCATGCCCTGATTGCGAGCGGCCCGGGCCCATTCTCCGATGACATCGCGGTGTGGGCCAATGGACGTGGCGTTCCAAGGTTGATGGCGCGAGTTCCAGGTGTCCAAACCGTCATGGTGGTTAGCGAGGGCGAAAAGGAACTTTGCGCCGGCCTTCTTGTAGCGTTCGGTGAGCGCATCGGGCTCCCAGTTCAGCAGCGTCCACTGCGGGCAAAGGTCCTTATAGCCGAAACGGGATTGCGGGCCGTAGTGTTCTTGGTGATAAAGGTACTGGCTTGAGCCCTTGAGCTTGGGTCGCTCCATGTGCTCGATGTACATGTTGCGCGCATACCAGTCGCCGGCTTCCGGCACGCATTGCGGGCTCCAGTGGGCCCAGATACCGAACTTTGCATCGCGATACCAGTCGGGCGCTTCGTAATCAACGAGCGACTCCCAGGTAGGCTGATAGGGACCATTGCCATTGAGCCCGAGCAGCGGAGAAGTCATTGGGACGCCATCCCAGGAGCCGCCAGGAAGCTCAGGAGGCGTGCCCCACGCGGTTGGTTTCCAATCAGCTTCATTCAGCCCAATGGTCTCGATGCGGCCATTTCGAAGAACGGAGAACACGCGTTGGTCTTCGGGTAACGCGCAAAACCGGGCGTAGTCGTAGGCGTCAGGCGAGGCCGTTTCCGAGGCGCTTTCCTGCGTTGATGCGGCTTCAGCAAGCAGGTGGGTCTCAGAAACCAGAGCCGCGGCCGCAGATATTCCAGCCAGTTTGCAAAACTCTCTTCGCTCCATCATCCGTCTCCATTGATTGGGTCTATGCAGCTCATGGCTATCGCGCATGCCGGTCTGGATCTAAGCAACAGCATCCCGGGTCTCGTCGCCAGTTTCTTTCCGCAGCTGTTCAAGTCTGGTTGCTAGGTGCGATTGAACTTCCGCGTATTGCGGACTCCCAAACAAGTTCTTCGTTTCCGCGGGGTCTTCCTGTAGGTCATAGAGCTCGAATTCTTCGGGCGCAAGAAAGTAGTGAATGTACTTGTAGCGTGTAGTCCGCACTCCTCGGTGAGGGCGTACTTGCTCTGCACCCGGGTAATCGTAGTACTCATAGAGCCAATCCTGGCGCCAATCACCCTCTTTGCCTTGAGCCAGCTTGACCAGGCTTTTACCCTGCATCGCTTCTGGAACCTGGACTCCTGCCAGTTCAAGCAGAGTTGGCGCGAAATCAAGGTTCAGAACCATTTGATCAACCTTCGTTCCCGGACGAAACGCCTTGGGATAGCGAATCATTGCCGGCGTGCGGATGGAAGGTTCGTGCATGAAGCGCTTGTCAAAGCAGCGCCACTCACCGAGAAAATATCCGTGGTCAGAGCTGTGCAAAATGACTGTATCATCGAGCTGACCAGACGATTCGAGGAAGCCAATCACTCTTCCAATGTTATCGTCGACGGCGCTCAGGCCGGCATAGTAATCCTTAACTAATTCCTCTAATGAGCGGGTACTATCTCCCGTCTGCATCGTGCCAATTTTATTGAGAGCATTGGCGAAGCAACGTGGTTTGCCAGGATAGCCTTTGAGATCGTCATCGAACGTTGCGGGTTTAGGGATCGGTATACCGTTGTACTTATCCAAATGCCGCCGCGGTCTATAGAACGGGGAGTGCGGAGCCTGAAGCCATAGAAGCAGACAAAATGGGCGTTCACGCTCCTGCTTTAGCCAATCCAATGCTCTATCAGTAAAGAGGTCGTCGGCGTAAATTCCGGTCCAGTCTAGCGCCCCATTATCGGGAAACTGATTTCGGAATTCGCCTTTGTATATCTCCTCTCCGCCCATCACCCCTTTGCGCCCTTCAAATGCGTGCGGATTGTAATAATCCGTGGAAGCGCCGTTGAATGCAAAGTAATAGTCCCAGTAACGCTCCCTTACTCCATTGCCGACATGAGCCTTTCCTACCATTGCGACGTCATAGCCGGCCTCATGCAACAAATCGGTAAAGATAGGAACATCTGGTGGCAGCGGCTCCCTGGTTACATTGTCAAGCGCGCCGGAGGTGTGCGAATACAGCCCGGTGAGCGCTACGGCGCGAGCTGGGGCGCAGAGCGCATTGGTGCAGAATGAATTGTTGAAGTATACCCCTTCGCGCCCGATGCGATCTTGATTTGGTGTACTGAGGATAGGGTTTCCCGCAAGGCTCAATGCATCCGCTCTTTGTCCTTCGGTGTAAAAAAACACGATATTGGGCCGCCTCATGTTCGTTCCTTGTGCCGCGGCCCGAGGAAGCACTGAAGACGCGATTGCCACTCCTGCCGCCGCCGAAGTTGTCCGTAGAAACTCTCGCCTGGATATATCGCCGGGTATGGCCGCTTCGCCCGAATTGCTCATGAATGTTCTCCCAATTTGTATCCCAGAAGCATTTGGAAATGTTTGTGAGGTCGCCATGGTTAGCCCGAAGGTCGAGGGGCCTTCCCTCATCTTTCGTACTGCATGAAGCTTGCGTTTCAGGGTACTGGCGGAGCCGCCGGTTCGATCGCTACTTTGCCGCAGCGTCCAGACGCCATGAGTGCGTAGGCTTCGCCGGTTTCTTCTAATTTGAATCGGTGAGTGATGATGCCCTCAGGATGCAGTTGCCAGCGAACCAGACGCTCGACTAATTCCTCCATCAACCATGTGGTTGTAACCCAGGAGCCGTAGATTACCTTCTGATCGTGGATGATGTCGGGCGAAGGCTGAAAGGTGACAGTGCTGCCTTCACCTACCATTGCGATCTTGCCCCACTTGCGAGTCGCCCGGATAGCCATCGCGCGAGCGTCGGCATTCGCCGAACAATCGATCGCCCGCTCCACACCATTGCCTGAGGTCACGTCGAGAATTTGCGCGACGTTGTCCGCGCCGGACGGCAGGACCACATCGCATAGATTGAGAGCCCGGGCAAGCTCCATCCGCGCTGGTGAAATATCGACGCCGATGATCGTCTGCGCGCCCAGCTTGCGGCACAGAGCGCCGGCAGCCAATCCGACCGGACCAAGGCCAGTGATAAGCACAGCGTCGTCGCCGCTGATTCCAATCTTCTCCAGCGCCTCGTAAACTGTGCCGAATCCACAGGCCACCTGCGCGCCGTCCGCAAAGGTCAAGAGTTCGGGAAGGGCAATCAGATCCTTCTCTTCGGCAAGCATGTATTCGGCCATGCCGCCATCACGCTGCCACCCATAGGCGCGGCGCCAGCGGGTGTTGGTGCAGGAGATCATGTAACCACGGCGGCAATCGTTGCACACTCCGCACCCGGAGATGTGATAGACAATAACGCGATCACCGACGTTGAATCGCCGGCAACCTGGGCCCGCTTCAACGATCTCTCCTGCTGGCTCGTGACCGGCGATCACTCCCTGATAACCTTCTGGCCCTTTACCCAAATGCTCGCGATAAATGCAGCGGATATCAGATCCGCAAATGGTGGATGCTTTCACGCGGAGAAGAACTTCGCCATGTGCAGGTGCAGGCACCGGCACATTACGCAATTCCACCGTGCTGTTACCCGGCAGGTAGGCTGCCGTCATCATGCTCATGCTCGCGCCTCGTGGTTGGTCATGCAGAATCGCGCCGGGTCACGGCGGCGTAATCTCTCCGTTCACGTCCCACAGATCTTCCCAGGACTGTTTTTCCTTCCACAAGAACACCTGGCCCTTGATCAGGCGGCAATTGCGAACGATTTGCTCAATTGCGTTCATTTCATCCGCAGTCAATGGCTCGCCGACCAGCGCCTGCAGATTGGAAAGAAGGTGTGCAGGGTTCGTTGAGAAGGGAATGGGCGTATGGCCGCGCTGGAATCCCCACTTGATACAGATCACGGCGGGATGGACGCCCAAGCGTCCCGCGATCTCGAGGATGACAGGGTCTTCGATCGGAGCTGCATCCTCCGGCGTTCGATCACGCTCAGGGCGCGCGGGCGAGCCGACAGGAGAGTAGCCGATCGGCTCGATATTCTTCCCACGCAGAAATCGAACGAAGTCCGTCTGCTGGAAATAGGGATGCAACTCCATCTCGTTCGCCACTGGAGCAATGCGCGCATCCCGGAGCAGGAGCTTCATCTTGGGGATGGTCATGTTCGAAGTGCCGATGTGGCGCACAAGCCCGCGATCGACAAGCTCTTCCAACTTCCGCCAGGTCCGCATGTAATTCTCGTGAATGTACGGGACCGCTTCAGAGCTGCGCGCGGTTACATCGCAGTGCGGCGGATGATGATTGGGGAACGGCCAGTGGATCAGGAAAAGATCGAGGTAGCCAACGCGGAGATCGGCAATGGACTGCTCGCAGGCGGCGATCACATCCTGTTCGGCATGCTTGTCATTCCAGAGCTTCGAGGTAATCCAAAATTCCTCGCGTCGTATTCCCTCCTGAAAGAGACATTCCAGAGAGCGGCCGATGTGCGCTTCGTTGCCGTAAACAGCAGCGCAATCGAAGTGCCGGTAGCCGGCAGCTGCGGCAAACTTGACCGCTCTCGCTATCTCATCGTGGGAGACGTGATCAGAACCGAAAGTGCCCAGTCCTATGGCAGGCATTAGGGCTCCGGTAGATAAACGCCGCTGCGGCACGACGCGTGGGTCAATAGCCGCAGCGGAAATGACAGGAGCTGGGGGAGGGTCGCAGGATGATAACTTGGAGCTCATGCTCTAAAAAGACCTCTTTTCTTAAGCGTTTTCGGTAACGAAATCGAAGTATAGGAAGTTCCACTGACCATCCTTCTCCTTCGTGTACGTCGGTATTGATGTCGCCGATTGCATGAGCCACAAGTGCGCGATTACCTTGCGCAAATGACCTGTTGGCATCTTTCGACCAGTTTGGTTATGAAACCGTGCGGGAGTATCAGGTTGAGCCGTATCGCTCCGAAAGGCTCATTCTGAAACAGGTGTCACGCCCTTCTTTAGGAGCAGATTTCCATATTTCCGGATCTCGCCGGTCATGATGATCGCAAATGCGCCTTTTGCTCGATCATAGAAAGCGTTGCGCTCGATACGCACCGGATCGGGCGCAAATGGCGCATGCTTGCGAATGACCTGCATGTAATCGCACTCGACGCTGGGATCCGCCGTATCGCCAGGCAGAACTTGCATCATTACCAGTGGCGGTGCGTAAGAATCCAGCTCGAAGAGCGGCAGAATGCCGCCAAGCAACTGCGCTACCGTTATGCCGTCAGCGCGCACGATTTCCGGGCCGAGGGCATGTCCCGGAAAATGTGCATCGGCCAGCACGATCTCATTCCCGTGGCCCATCTCGTGAAGGGCCGCCAATAATTCTGGACTGATGTACCTGGAAATTCCCTTTAACATAACAAGATTCCGCTCGTTTCGAACAGGTGCAGGAACAAAACAAATGGGTCTGATCCCATCGCTGGCTGGAAGAGAGAGAGTCTCGCAGATTTGGACGCCATTACAGCGGTGTGGCAGAATCAGCTCGCAGCCCGCACGCGCTTTCGACTCACGCCACAAACTCAAAGAGAGTTAAACTACCGATATCCCGGTGAAGTGGCCTCCGATTCCGCTGTTTTCCAGAGTCGAACCTATAGTTCCGCTCTCGGCTGTCTTGAGTGGAGACGTCTGAAAAAAGCTTGAGTAGATCATCGCAACCCTTGTTTAGTTGAATGTATATGCGTTTGGCAAATATAAAGTGCCAATAGTTTCTATTGAAAAGACTCATACGAAGTGGGGAGATCCCCCGTCTCTGCCGGCCGGTCCAATCGTATGAACGGAAAGCAGCTAGGTTGATACGGCGATCCGAAGAGTTGATACGCACGCAGTGGGACGAGCGCGGATAGCCCCAACCGCGCAAGGAAGCGAAGCACCTCAGAAACTGCAGCGGCAACGTCGATCGATTTAATGGAGCGTTCCACAATCGCGTTCTAGCGAATGGCGGGGCCGAGCGTCATCAGCCACGTAGTCTGCGCTGAGGGGTTTCCGGTTCGATGATTCTGAAAGCCATCCGCGCCAGGATCATTGTCCTCGTCGCGCCAAAAATCAGCATGATAAACAGCGTCGTTCTGTGCTTACAGTCCGGATTGTTTTCCGCACGGACTTCGCAATAGACCTGCGACCGTGCGTATTTCTGTTGATCGGGACATGGATGCGAGGTGCCGAACCAAACGCTGCAAGTTCTGGGCGGTTGGGCTATCCGCGCTCCGCTCCAAGAGTATTAACTCGGAGTGCCGCATCAACTTAGCGACTCTTCGTTCATGCAAGTGGCCTGCCCGGCAGAGCCGGGGATCTCCCTAATTCGCATGAGTCTTTTCAATAGAAACTATTGGCACTTTATATTTGCCAAATGTACACGCGTCAATTAAACAGGATTGCAACCCTTTTCAGACGTGGCCTAAGGGAATGAAGCCTGAATACATCAAGAAGCCCTTCGGCGAGCAACGATCGTTTTAAGATCGCAATGCTCGCGGGTACCAACAAGCGCGCACTACGGGCGAATATAATCCAGATCTTTGGATCAATCGGAATCAAGATGTGCACAATAACCTGATTCCGGTTCAAGGTTCTTCAAACATGGGGTATTCAAAATGAAAGAATTCGATTTGCTCCGGCGCGGTTTCTTGCGGACTGCCGGGTTGGGTGCTGCGGTTGCCGCAATCCCCAGAATCTCCTACGCAACTGCTGAAAAGAAGAATACCGGACTTGCTGTAGACGCACTCTTCAATGTGCGGCAGTACGGCGCAACAGGCGACGGCAAGACGCTCGATACGAATGCTGTCAATCGTGCGATAGAAGCTGCGGCGATTGCTGGTGGGGGGGGTGTTGTCTTCCCACCAGGTACTTATCTTTGCTTTTCTATTCATCTCAAGAGCTTCGTGAATCTCCATTTGCTGCAAGGGAGCACCATCGTTGCGGCCGATTCTCCATCACCGGGACAGCAAACCGGTTATAACGGGGGCGTCTACGATGCTGCCGAGCCGAACACTCCATGGGAAGCCTACCAGGACTACGACCATAATCATTGGCGTAACTCGCTCATCTGGGGCGAAGACATCCACGACTTCAGTATCACGGGTCCAGGCTTGATATACGGGAAAGGGTTGGGCTGGCTCAATGCTCAAGCTACCCCTGCCGTACGGAAATACTGGCTTGAGACCGCGGCTCGATACGGCTACAAGGTTTACCACTCCGAACAACCGGGAGTGGGCCACAAGGCGATTGCGCTCAAGAATTGCCACAACGTGAACTTGCGCGATTTTTCGATTCTCAAAGGTGGCTGGACTAATATGCTCCTCACCGGCGTCGATAACCTGACGATCGACAATCTCTTGATCGACTCGGAACGCGGCGGCATGGAAATCGATTGTTGCCAGAACGTGCGCGTCTCCAATTGCACCATTAATGCTCCCTGGGACGACGGCCTCTGCCTCAAATCCAGCTTTGCGCTCGGCTACGCCCGCCCCACGCGCAACATCACCATCGCCAACTGCTTCGTCACCGGCACCTACGAGCTCGGCAGCGTCCTCGACGGCACCTTCAAGAAATTCCCCTCTGACTTCCGCGTCCCGCGCACCGGCCGCATCAAGTGCGGGACTGAGTCTAATGGCGGCTTCATCAACATCACCGTCACCGGCTGCATCTTCGAGGGTTGCCAGGGCTACGCGCTCGAATCCGCCGACGGCGCACTGCTCGAGGATGTCGCCATCACCAACACCACCATGCGCGATCTCTCCAACCCGCCAATCTTCCTTCGTCTCGGCCGCCGCCTGCGCGGCCCCAAAGACACCACCAAAGTCGGCACGCTCCGGCGCATCCTCATCAGCAACCTCGTCTGCCACAACGCGCCCATGTCGCAGGGCTCCATCCTCAGCGGCATCCCCGGCTACGCGATCGAGGACGTCAAGCTCTCCAATATCTGTATCGAGACCGCGGGTGGCGGCGGTGCGGAAATGATCCAAACTGTCCCCACCGAGCAGGAGGACGCCTATCCCGAACCCGTCAAATTCGGCCCCACTCCCGCTTCGGGATTCTTTTTGCGCCACGTGCGCAACCTAGAGATGAGCCACGTCGAGATCGCGAACGCGACGCCCGACGCGCGCCCTGCCTTCTATCTCCACGACGTCGAGCGCGCTGATTTCTTGTCGATCACCGCGCCGCGCATCGCAGAAGGCGCCTTCGCCCTCCACAATGTCAAAGACCTGCGCATCGGCTGGAGCCGCGCCGCCCCCGACACTGTTCTATCGGCCACTGACGACAAGCTGCTCTAGTACTACTGCGTTATAAGTAGCCCCGTAGGCAGCAAGGACAACGAGGCAGAGACCGCGCTAGGTGAGTGGCGATCTGCTGTCGCAGAGTAGCAATGGAAAAAGGGCTATGGCACTCAATCGTAGGGATTTCTTGGTCGGGACGGCTGCCGCTGCGGCACAAGCCGGAGTGGCAGCCACGGCTCATGCCGCCACGCAGTCGAGTGCGGAGCAGAATCGGGCCGCGGCCGGTCGAAAACCCAACATCGTCATCTACCATTCCGACCAGTTTCGCTGGGATTTTGTTGGCGCCAACGGGCTGAACAGTTCCACGCATACGCCCAATCTCGACGCGCTGGCCGCTCACGGAACCAACTTTAACCACGCGGTCACCAATCAGCCGGTCTGCGCTCCATCGCGCTCGGTCCTGGTCACCGGCCGTTACGCCACCGGAACCGGGGTGTGGCACAACGGCCTAGGGCTACGCGAAGACTTGCCCACGCTGGCGACGGAGCTGCGTAAGGCTGGCTACACGGCCAATTACATCGGTAAATGGCACCTTGCTCCCGGTACGGCTTTGCCCGGCGGTACGCACGGAGCCGTTGCGCCCGAACATCGCGGCGGCTTTCTCGATTTCTGGGAAGCATCAAACGAGCTCGAGTGGACCACCCATCCCTATGAGGGAACCATTTGGGACCGCGATGGAAATCCCATCACCTACAAGGACGAGTATCGCGTCGACTTCCTTACGGATCGCGCCGAGAAATTCCTGCGGCAGAAACAGGACAAGCCATTCCTGCTCATGATCTCACAGCTTGAGCCGCACGAGCAGAATGACCTGCACCGTGTGGTCGGCCCTAACGGCTCCGCCGAGCGCTTCATCGATGCCTTCGTGCCGGCGGACCTGCGCATCTTTCCCGGCAACTGGCACAAGCAATTGCCGGATTACTACGGTTGCTGCGAAGCCATCGACGCGTCCGTCGGCAGGGTGCGCAAGATTCTCGAAGAGGAAGGTCTCGCCGATAACACCATCTTTGTGTTCATGAGCGATCACGGTTGCCACTTCCTGACGCGCAACCAGGAGGGCAAGCGCAGCACGCATAACAGCTCGCTGCGCGTGCCGCTGCTCATCGACGGCCCGGGCTTCGACTCCGCACGCCAGATCCAGGGAGTCGTCGGCATCGTGGAAATCGCGCCCACGCTGCTCGACGCCGCCGGGGTCGCGATTCCCTCCTCGATGCAGGGACGGAGCTTTCTACCTCTTGTGCACGACGCGCAGGCCCGCGCCAACTGGCCGAATGCCGAGTTCATCCAGATCAGCGAATCCATGACCGGCCGCGCTGTGCGCACTCGCGACTGGACCTACTGCATCGCCGATCCCACCGGCATGAAAGACAAACCTGCCAGCGACAACTATCACGAGTATCAGCTCTATGATCAGCGCAACGATCCGCATGAGGTGGTGAACCTGGCTGGACGCAAGGAGTACCGCGATATCTCCGATCAGATGCGCGAACAGCTCCAGAAAATGATGGTCGCCGCCGAGGAGCCTCAGCCCGACATCGTCCTCGCCAAGCTATACCCGTGAAATGGGTGCAGCACTTTTGCGTCTGCAGCCGGAAAATGTTCACACCGTAATAGGCCAGGTTGCATGCAATATCGATCTGTGGTTATGAAAACAGGTTTCAACCGACGCTTTCAGAAGGAGTAAATCAAATGAAGACCTTAGCCAGGTATCTGACGCACAATTTCAACAAGATCAATGCGCCCATTCTCGCAGTAACTGCGGTGCTCGCCATGGTGGCGTGCTGCCAAATGGCGCCGGCACAGAGCGGTGCCGGCTCCATTCAGGGCACAGTGACCGATTCTTCCGGTGCCGTGATACCGGGTGCCTCGATCCACGTTGTCAACCCTGCAACGGGCGTGGTGACCGATTCAAAGTCCAATGGCGTTGGATTTTACCAAGTGCCGGAACTCTTCACCGGCGCCTATGATGTAACGATCACAGCTCTGGGATTCAAGACCTACGCGACCAGGATAGACCTCCTTGTGGCACAAAATGCGGTCATCAATCCCGTCATGACTGCAGGAACGGTGACCCAGGAGGTCACAGTATCCGGGAACGCCGTAGAGCTTACCACTACTGACAGCGGCACCCTTGGAACGACGCTCGAGAACCAGAGAATCAACCAGCTGCCGATGAATGGCCGCGATCTGACGACGCTAGCTCAAGAGAACACGCCGGGAATGTCGGCTGGAGGAGAACGAATCAATGGCATGTTGTATGAGGCTATCGACTACGTGAGCGATGGTGTGAGTACGACAAATAGTCAAGCTGGAGGCGAGGTAAATTCCATCCTGCAGGACCCGGACTCGGTGCAGGAAGTCAAAGTCGACGCGCTCGACGCCAGCGCGCAGTACGCCACGCCGGCCACGGTCGTCCTTACCACCAAGTCGGGGACGAACAGCTTGCACGGCACGTTCTTTGAGACTGCGCGCAACAATGCGATTGGGGTGGCAAAGTCCCGTCAGAATCCCTCCGACTATGTTGCGCCTCACCTGGTGCGCAACGAATTCGGCGCTTCCGTCGGCGGACCGATTATTCTGCCCCACGTTTACCATGGAAAAGATAAGTCCTTCTGGTTCTTCGCATACGAGCGCTATTCGCTTGCCAGCCAAACCTCCCTGCTATTGACGACACCGACGACGGCCATGCGCCAGGGTAACTTTAGTGGATTGGTCAACAGTTCAGGCGTATTGCAGACACTCTATGATCCGGCCACTACCAACTCGTCATCGGCCTGCGCTGCCACTCCGGCTAATCCCGCCAACGCATATTGCCGGGAGTCCTTCACCCAGGAATACGGCGAAACCGGGGTGAATGTGAACAGCGTCCCCATCGGCCGAGAGTCTCCGGTGGCCAAACTTTATCTCGCAATGTTTCCACAACCAACCAACACCAAGGACCCTCTTGTCTCAGATAATTTAACCTATAACTCGCCTACGTTGGACATCATCCCCAACATAACCTTCCGCCTCGATCACGTGTTCAATGACAACAACCGGGCATATGTGCGGTATACCAATAACTTAGCGAATACGGATGCGAATGGGAATGGCAATGCGGAAAATCTGGCCATATCTGGCATTCCGGCTGGCGCCGCGATGGGCCGTATCGATTATCCCGAAGGATCCATGCTCGCCGGCATCGGCTACACACATGTATTTTCTCCCACATTTTTTGCGGAAACTGTAGCCAGCGAGCAGTGGAACTATTTTCGGAATGTAGATGGAATTGGCCCTCCCGCCGACTACGAGTCGGAGCTCGGTCTACCCAACAACTTTGGTACGACTGGATTCCCGAGCACTACGGGCCTGATCATGAACCCAAATGGAAGTCAGAGCAATTCCGATGAGGATCAACTCACGGTCAATCTCGATGAGAATTTGACCAAGACTGTGGGACGGCACCAAATGCAATTCGGAGGCCGCTTTCATCATGAACGCATGGGTGTCGTGCCGGAAGGGGTAGTGGATACTCAGGCATTTGACGGCCTGGCAACGGGTGTCTATAACCCGGGAACGGCGGCGAGTTACGGCGCGCTTGCGAATACGGGTGAGGCCGACGGGGATTTCTTCATCGGTTCTGCCGATACCTATACTATTCATCTGCAGCCGGGTCATATCCACTACCACCAAAACGAGTTAGATGGCTACTTTCAGGACAATTACCATGTGAGCCGCAAGCTTACCCTCAACCTCGGCTTGCGCTATGAGGCACACCCGGGCCTCTTTATCAAATACGGTCTCGCGACCACCTACGATCTCAAAAACGACGCCTTTGTGACGGCCGTTCCTCCTTCCACCTTGATCGCGGAGGGCTATACCACCCCGGCGATTATCAGCAACATGGAAGAGATCGGCCTCAAATTTGAGACTCCAGCAGAGGCGGGGTTTCCGGCCTCGCTTGCTGACAACTACTACCTCAACTTCCTCCCGCGTGCAGGTGCTGCCTACCTCTTGGGCGGCAAATACGGCACGGTACTACGCGGAGCGTATGGTAGATACACTTTCAATTCAGCCCTTTCCGAAGTAGCGAATCACTATATGTCACAGGCCCCATTTGCAGGTGCCTATTCGCAAAGCTATACGGCCGCCAATCAGGCTGTAGATAATTTGCCAGACGAGTTGCTGCGGTATAACGATCCGGTTGAGTTCGGAGAAGAGGGCGTGAACACCGCCAACGTGGTAAACACCTCGTCGACCACCGCTATTCTTCCGGGGGGTCTTAACTTTTTTTCTGACAACCCGAACTTTCCGCCCTCGACGGTCACGGAGGCGAACGTCACGATCGAACAGCCGTTGAAAGGAAATTCGGCACTGGCGGTAAGCTGGGTGGGGACCTTCGGGTCCGGACTGGATACCCAGCTCGACTACAACAACGCGCCCTCTACCTATGAATGGGAAATGGCCACCGGCACCATTCCGCCTACCGGCGGAGCCTCCGTGATTGGAACTCCTCAGCAGGACACGTATGCCGCGACCGCAACACGGCCTTACAACAATACGACATTAGGTTCCGCCGTGATGGTGGAAAGGAGCGGCTGGTCCAACGATAATGCACTACAAGTCTCTTACCAGCGGCTCTTCCACCACGGATTCGCTTACCAGGTCGCCTATGTGTACTCCAAGGCTATGCGTATGGGTGGGGACGCGGAACAGGATGGCCCCGCGAGTGGCAGCACTTATGGTACGGGGTATTCTGCAGTTATCTACCCTGTCGCCAATTATCCAGGCTTCGAGGGCACAGCGGGCGCCATGAGCCCCGTGGCTTCCAGCGGCCCTATCTACCCGGGCGCTGCTGCGCCAGCCCCTCCCGCGGGAACGCCTCTCTGGCAGGATTACCATGCGCTGGATCGTTTCGAGGGCTACCAACTGGACGACACGGTGCCAAAGATGCACGTCTTGTTCAACGGAATCGTCGATCTTCCCTTTGGGACGGGGAAGCGGTTCCTGGGTAATGCCAACCGCTTTCTGAATGAGTTGGTCGGAGGCTTCCAGCTTGCCGGCGATGGCACTGTCGGCTCTCAGGAAGAGCAGCTGGATAACCCTCCTACCGGTGGCAATTGGGGGGCTACCAGCCCGCTTGTGGTTTGGAAGCATAAGTACCCAATTCAAGATTGCCGCAGCGGCGTTTGCGAGAACTCATACATGTGGTACAACGGATACCTCGCTCCGACGGTGCTTCCCGCGCCACTGGGAACTTGTACGACTAACTGCGTCAACGGGCTCCCCACCAGCTACGTGCCCTACCAGACTCCGATCGATAATACGCCCGGGACAACCTACTACGGGGACAACGATGTAGTCGTTACTCTGGCCAACGGGAGCAAGCAAACTGTTCCGTATCCTGGCTCCCTGCTGGGCGCCTGTTACTTATGCAAGACCATGGTCAATGGTCCAAACAACTGGACGATCGACACCTCAATTTTCAAGGTATTCCCGATCACGGAGAGAATGAACCTTCGCGTCAACATGGACGTTTTCAATGCATTGAACGTGCAAGGGTGGGAGAACCCGGGGTATTTGAGCGGCGTGGAGACTAACCTTACCTCTTACAACACCCCTCGTCAAATACAGCTTACCGCGAGGTTGACTTTCTGATGTCAAGGCCGCCGTGGGCGTCTTCGACTGGCTCGAAGCGCCGCTATCGGCCACGGTGAACTTCGCGATGTTAGCCTTCCAGGGCGCAGTGCAGGTGCGCGACATCTGGGAGGCCAAAGATCATGGGCCCGATGGAAAGTGTGTATACGTTTACGGCGGTTTTGCTCTAGCCCCATGGGCCGGTGGCAAAACCACCTCGACCAACAACCTTAACCCAACAATCTTCCTGTGTTCTAGGGAAGGTTAAAACCGCGGAGGTGATCGATATGCGCAGGATGCTTCTTTGCAGTACCATGGTTACCTGCCTCTTGATCTTGACGGCAGGAAGAGCGTACGCCCAGCAAGGCGGGGGCAGCAGCACGATCCCCAGCAGCTTTTTTGGCATGACGGTATTCCAGCATTGCGATATGACCGACAATACCACGCAATGTCCCAACAATCCCTCAGGCGAGTACGGTTTTCCGGCCATGCCGTTCGGCTGGACGCGCACGCTTAGCGCGGATGGAATTACATGGAACACCCTGGAGCGGTGCGATCCAACCGGCAACTGGTGTCCGGTATTGGGTTCCGGTTGCGCCTCCAGCTACTCGACCTCAGCAGTTAATTCCCCGCCAAACGGTGCTGGTGGTTTTGGCACGGATGATGCCTATACCAATGCCAATGGCGCCTCTGTAACCTGCCTGCGCCCTAGCTACGATTCAAACCCATGTAATAGCTTCATCTGGTGTACTTATAATTCACAAACCGATACCTATTCGCCCTGTGTTCCGAGTTCGGCGCCATCAGATGACCCCTCGAACTGTGCATATGCCTGGAACGTAGCGTATTGGTACGACCCGGGTACCGGCGAGACGCCGAGTAATGACCTGTTTGATGACTTCGTGGGTCTATATAACTCCAACAGTGTTCAAAGTGTTCCCGTGATGTTCACGCTTTATCTCACTCCCGATTGGTTGAGCATACAGGGATCGCGATGCACGGGGTACCACAGCAGCTATAATAGTATTTCAACCTCATTGAATACCCCAGATACCACGTGCTATGCCGCTGCAGACACCAGTTGCGGGGCCGAGGAAAATATAGATCCCGGCGGGATCTCTCCCGCTGAAGGAGGCTGCGAACAGCCGTATAATGCTGATGCGGCTGTTACAAGCGGAGACCTGGGCGATGGAACGGGAACCGACCTGACCCTGATCAATTTCATGAAGGCCATGTTTACCCATCTGTACGACACAGGTGAGTACCTGAGCTATATAGAAATCTGGAATGAGGCCAACATATGCTCTGAGTGGAACCACTCCGACGGTATCGCAACAGGCGGCGGCTCCAATCCGTGCAATTCAGGCACAGGCACGGGCAATGACCTTGCGAGGATGGCGGCGGATGTGCGCTCCGTTGTAACCAACACCATTAGTTATAACCTGACCGGGACGACTCCATTGATCTCCTCTCCAGCGGAGGTCACTCCGGGCAGTTTCAAGGGATATCTGGCAATCATCCTGAATGACGCATATACCCTCCTGGGTGGTGAGTATACAGGCTCCGGCGTCGCTGGCCCCTATGACGTGATCGGCTTCCACGGGTATTACACTGGCCTAAATCCGGATTCCGCGAACGACGGATATTGCACACTCGACCCCTCTGGAGCAGGAGCAGTGAGCGGAACTCCCGGGGTGCTCACCAACTGCCCGGTACCGGAGGCTATCCCAGCTCTGTGGACTGAACTCTACACGACGCTGACCACCAATGTGGACACCAGCAGCAGTTACTGCTCGGTCGCCGGCGGCGCCTATATGGGTTGCAATCCATACGACAGTGGCGAGGGCTACGTGCCGCCTCCGGTAATGGACACAGAATTCAGTTGGTCGCAGAACAGCAATGTAGTAAACGGAGGCCAGCGCGAGGCGCTGGCGGCAAGGAGCTATCTTCTGCAGGCGCAGTTCTATCCGCAGCTCACGGGGGTGGATTGGTTTGGAGAGGACGCCACCGAAGTTGCTTTTAATCTCACCTCCAGCGGCAATGGCTCACCGAATCAATATGTTGTTAAAGACAATGGAGGAGGCACCGGTGAGTTCTGGAGCCCTACGGAAGTAACCGCAAATGAGGATACGGATACATGCACTACCGCGGCATCAACGCAGGGCGGCTATCTCTGCCTGGCGGGGCAGGGCATGGAAATGGTGGAGCACTGGCTGACATCGAATAGCGAGGAGTTTGTTCCGGCCAACAGCGGAGCTCAATGCACCTGCAGCAACACAGCGGATGGAAGTTGCGGCGCAACTCCGCCTACCGGGACGTTCATATGCCCGCTGCAGATCTCCGGCAACAACTCGTATTTCGGGGAAATCCTGTGGGACAACACCAACGTGAGCTTCCCCTGCAGTGATTATTCCACTTCAGCTGAGCAGGATGCATGCGGCACAACCTCGTATACGCTACCGTCGCAAATTACAGGATCTAACAACCCGCAAATGCAGTACCTGTCCGGCGCTACTCCAACGTCGCTCAGTGGAGCAACCTCGATCTATATTGGAGCCAAACCGCTCCTGATCGAGAACCAGCAGATCCAAACCGCATTTACACCAACGGACTAAAGCGAAGTCAGCATCCCTGCGTGCGGGAGAGCGAGCCAAACTTGCTCTCCCGCATGTAAGCTTTAGTTCGATCCATGTGCAAGCCAAGGCAGAGTAAAGTGTGGTACAAGCAGATCGGCCGCGCAGAAAGAGAGGAAAATGCCGGACCAAACGCGGAAACCGCCGAAGGGTGAACTAAGCCGCAGAGAATTTGTTTCGACGCTGACCGCAACCGCCGGATTCCTGGCGCTCCGGTGGAGTCCCGCTGCGGCCGCCGTCGAAGCGCGGTTTCCGCAACAGGGCGAATCTGCACGGCGCGTTGGAATATCGGACGAGGCTTATCGCAGCGCGTCGGAGCGGGCCCAGAAATTGGTGGGCCAGATGACACTGGAAGAGAAGATCATCCAACTCGGAGCCGGACCTCGCTTCGGAGCGGCAAATACCGCTGTCCAGCGGTTGAACCTTCCCGGCTACGACTATTATTCCGGAGAGGCATTGCATGGCCTTCGCATTCATCGTACGACGCCGGTGCCTGCATCTTCCTTTCCCGTGCCGCTGGCGTTAGCAGCGGCCTGGAATCCCGGCCTGGCTCGTCGCGTTTACACCGCAATCTCCGATGAAGCCCGCGCCTATGATAACCAGCACAAGGTCGGCCTGAGTTATTACTCACCAACAACGCTCAACTTGCACCGGGACCCGCGGTGGGGGCGCTGCGAAGAGGCTCCGGGAGAGGATCCTTGCCTCGCCGCCACAATCGCGGTCGAGATAGTTCGGGGCATGCAGGGAGATAGCCCGAATTACCTTAAAACTACTGCCTGTTCAAAGCACTTCATCTGTAACAACACAGATGACGACCGCACGGAGGTTTCCGCTCCGGTGGATGAGCGCAGTTTTTGGGAATATTACACGCGCGCTTATCGCGCCACGATTCTTGAGGGGGATGTATTCACGGTCATGGGATCCTACAATGCACTGAACGGGGTCCCGACTTGCGCCAATCGCTTCGTGCTGACCGATTTGCTGAGGCGCCGGTGGGGGTTTCGTGGCTATGTGACCTCCGACTGCGACGCCGTACACAACATCTACGATCCGCATCACTATGCCGCTAGTGAGCCGATTGCAGCCGCTATGGCGGTGCTGGCCGGATGCAATCTGGATTGCGGAGGCACTCTGCAACGAAATCTCAAGGTGGCAGTGGACATGGAGTTGATCAGCGAGGATGACATCGGGGCTGCTGCTGCTGGCGTACTGACTGTGCGTTATCTTCTGGGTTTGTTTGATCCTCCCGAGAGAGTGCCATATACGCAGATACCGTTTGAGGTTGTGGATTCCCACGCGCATCGGAGCCTGGCGCTGGAGGCGGCGCGACAATCGCTGGTGCTTTTGAAGAATGACTCACAATTCCTGCCACTGGACAAAACAGCCCTCAAGCAAGTCGCAGTGATTGGACCGCTGGCGGCAAACTGCCATCTTGGCGGCTATAGCGGCACACCGGGAGTGCGCATTTCGCCTTATCAAGGCATTGCAGAACATCTCGGAGCGGCTGAGTATTTTCCCTATATTCTGGCGGATAAAGCAACCGCGACCAGTGCGGACAGCCACATAGGATACTTTATGGATGGAGAACAATATGTGGCTTTGACCTCCAACGGCGGGTGGGCGGAGTATTCCAATATCGATTTCAGCGGCAAGACAGAGCTCCAGGTGCGGCTCTCTGGCAGGGCGGATGCAGGCCGCCTTGAGGTTCATTTAGATAAGTTGGACGGGTTACTGGCTTGTACGCTAACGGTCCCTCATCCTGCGCACGGTAAGAATTGGTTCGATGTCTCCGCACCATTGACGGAGATCGCCGGCGAACACACCATATTCCTAAGTTTCCGGGGTGGAGGCACAGCGCCCCTAAATGTTCAACGACTGCAACTCGACCCCGCCTCACCACCCCCAGTCCAACCAGACTGCCCGCAAGTGGTCTTCAAACCAGGGTGCGCGGTAGTGGGCGAGAAGGATGAAACACTATTTGGCGAAGCTGTGGAGGCTGCGCGTCACGCGGACGTGGTTATTCTCGTTTGCGGTGTCAACTACGAAGTAAACCGAGAAGCGAGAGATCGCCAAACGATCGAATTAACCGGCGCTCAGCCGGAATTGGTTCAAGCTGTTTACGGAGCCAATCCCAAGACGGTGCTCGTACTTTCCACCAACAACACGGTTGCAATTAACTGGGCACAGGAACATCTGCCCGCCATTTTGTGTGCGATGTGCGCGGGGCAGGCGCAAGGAAAGGCGATTGCGGAGGTTCTTTTCGGCGACTACAACCCCGGGGGCAAACTGCCTTGCACGTGGTATCGGTCCCTCGATCAGCTCCCGCCTTTTCACGACTATGAGCTCAGCAAAGGACGCACTTACCTCTATTTTGAGGGAGAACCGCTTTATTCCTTCGGCCATGGATTGAGCTACACGACTTTCCAGTTGAATCACCTGCAAATGGACGCCACAACCCTTGGCCCCGACAAGACAATCAATATCTCACTAAAAGTCACCAATACTGGAAAATGCGCTGGAACAGAGGTAGTGCAGCTTTACGTCACGCCGCCAACCTCACCGGTGAAGAGACCCCACAAGCAGTTGATCGGGTTCCAGCGCGTGGAGTTGCAGCCTGGCGAACGGAAGACGGTTGTCTTTGAGCTGCCTTATACGGAGCAGGCGTTGTGGTATTGGAAGGAGGACGCTGGGAGATTTGTACTCCAGCCGGGAACAGCTAAAATCCTCGTTGGGAATTCGTCGGCCAACCCCACACTGTCTCGAGAACTGACATTGGAAGCCTCAGATAAAACTCAGATTGAACCTGACGCGCTCAGTAGCACAGCCGTGAAATCCTCGGTGAGTTAGCACAATTGCAGAAACCTAGTGACTCTTCCGGGTGAGTAAGTCGATAATCGGTTTCTTAAATGCGCAAGTTTGAACGAAGGATTGGGGGGTAAAAGGCTCACCATGAGCGCACAAGGTAGCGACGAATCTAGATTCATTACGCGACGCCAGGCCCTTCGAGCGGCCAGCAAAGCGATTGCAGGGGCCGCGGGGCTGGCTGCATTGCCATCGCTCTCTGCTCATGCCGATGAGGCAGCGCCCCAGATGCCGATTCCTTTGCCCGAACGCGAAACTTCAATCGCAACAGCGGAAATACTGAGGGTTGCGACCTGCCAGTTTCCGGTGAGCGCCGATGTGGCTGCAAATGGCAACTATATTCGGAATTTCATGCACGAAGCTGCTAGCAAGAACGCCCATCTACTGCATACATCGGAGGGCTGCTTATCTGGATACGCCGGGTTTGATATCCCTACCTTCGAAAACTATGACTGGAATGCGCTGCGCAAGGAAATAGCCGGACTACGGACGTTGGCCAAAGAGCTGAACATGTACCTGGTTCTTGGATCGGCTCATTTCTTGGGTGAGAATATTAAGCCAACGAATTGTCTCTATCTTATCTCGCCGCAAGGCGTGCTCCTGGATCGTTACGACAAGTGTTTTTTGACGAAACGCGACCAGGATCACTACTCGGCCGGCAACCGGCTCGTGACGCGTGAGATCCGCGGCACAAAAATTGGGCTGGCAATCTGCTATGACATCTGCTGGCCCCAGCATTACATTGCCTACCGGGAGCTGGGCGTAAAGCTGATGCTTCACTCCATGTACAATGCAGAAGACCGAGGCCCGACCAGCCTGGACGTTCTCAATACACACGAGGTTCCGACCCGCTGCGCGGACAATCGCATATGGGCAGTAGTGAATAACTCTTCCCATCCCTATTCGCACTGGGGCTCCTTCATCGCCCGGCCAGATGCCACTATACCGAAACAATTACCAATGAACGAGCCCGGCATGCTGGTTTACGACTTCCCGGACAGTCAGCCGAAAGGTGAGCACTTTTACAATCTCTATCCGATGAAAAAGCGGGACGATGAGATCATGAGTTGGGGAGTGGTCAGCGATAGTCCTCGACAGCGCAATCCCCTGAGCGAACCATAAAGGAACCAGCGAGAAGAATGGCTGGCGATGGGAAACTATGAGAACAACGATGTCTAGAAAATTCGCAATCCGCTTCCGTCTCTTCGCATTCCTGCTCGTATTGGTTTTCCCTCTCTTTGGGTGCAGGTCTCACGCAACCCATTCAGACGAACTTACTGGCCTCTGGGCATTCCGGGTGCCGAATGGGGGCACTGGATTCTTCAAACTGAACCAGAACGGCAACTCGATTCGGGGCACCGACATCGGCTTCCGGCAAATGGCGCTTAACGGCACCGTTGAAGATGGCGTTCTGCATATGGAAGGTTCCTTTACCCATGCGGGCCACACTTACGGCGTCACCTACGATGGAACGATACACGGTTCTGTAGTGGAGATGACAGAGCGCAAGCCCGTGACGATCAACGGCAACGGAGAGATGGTGATTCACGGCACGCTGGAACGCACGACGCACGATGAGATTTATCCGACAGCACTGCCGCTTCCTGCTCTGCGCAATGTTCCTTACAATGGCCTGGCGAAACTGCCGCCAATGGGCTGGAGCAGCTGGAACCTGTTTCATACCAAAATTGATGATCGAACCATCCGCGGAATAGCTGACGCCATGGTCTCCAGCGGTATGAGCAAGGTGGGGTATCAATACGTGAACATCGATGGCGGTTGGGAGGGCACGCGTGATGCCCAAGGAAATCTTCGCGGCAACGGCAGGTTTCCAGACATGAAGGCTCTCGCCGATTATGTTCACTCCAAGGGACTGAAGATTGGCATTTACTCGAGCCCGGGACCGCGCAGTTGCGGCGGCTACACAGCGAGCTACGGGCACGTGGATCAGGACGCACGAACCTTCGCCGCATGGGGCTATGACTTTCTCAAATATGACTGGTGCACTGCCGGACTCATTTATCCATCGACCGATCTTCGCTCTGTCTATCAGGAGATGGGAGAGGCGTTGCTCCACACCGGTCGCCCCATAGTCTACAGCCTGAGCATCGGTTCTCCCGGTGTCTGGACATGGGCGGCAAAGGCAGGTCCGAATCTATGGCGCACAACGAGCGATATTACCGACACGTGGGAATCCATTGAAAAGATTGGTTTCAACCAGGTGCAAATCGGAAAATATGCCACTCCAGGACATTGGAACGATCCCGATAGCCTGGAAGTAGGGAACGGCGCCCTGACGCCGGATGAAGATCGCACCCAGATGAGTTTGTGGGCACTCCTGAGAGCCCCGCTCATTGCAGGGAACGATCTGCGAATCATGACCCCTGAAGTCAGAGACATTCTAACCAATGGCGAGCTCATCGCTATCGATCAGGATCGCGCCGCATTGCCCGTCGAGGATGTCATGCATCAGCAGAGCACGGATGTCTACCGGCGGCGTCTCTCCGGCGGAGCCTGGGCTATAGGCCTCTTCAACCGCGGGACTCAGGCCAACCCTATTCAGATCTCCTGGAGTGCTTTAGGAATTCACATAGCCGTTGGACACACGATCGTTCGCAATGTGTGGACTCACCAGATCGTTTCCGTGAGTGGAAACAGCTATACCGCCAACGTCCCATCTCATGGGGTAGTGCTGTTAAGAATCTCCGCGCCTACTCTCTGATTGCACGTTGCAGGAGTCCCATTATAGTCATTTACGAAGAAAAATTTTTGTTGACACACTCTCGTAGAGAATTTTGTGTGCAAAGCCTCGGTGATTTCCTGGAACGTTAAACCTTTGGTTCTGCAGTTCCGCGAAGTTTCTGTTTCTGCCGGCCGGCACGGACAGCCGTCGATAGGTCCCGGGCAGTCGCCCAGGTGCTGATCACCCCATTCTCTGCATTCAGCTTGCGGATACAGTTATTTCCTGTATCCGCGATGTAAAGGTTCCCATTACTGTCTATTGCAATCCCCATCGGACCATCCAGTTTTGCATTTACTGCTGGTCCTCCGTCGCCCGAATTACCAGCCTCTCCCGCGCCGGCAACAGTAGAAATCACACCCGTGTTTAGATCCATGCGCTGGATGCGGTTATTGCCGGTGTCGGCAATAAAAAGCTGCTTGCCGCCTTCAAGAACAAGCCCTTCCGGAAAACATAGCGAAGATCCGGTGGCCAAATTTCCATCTTTAGAGTGCTCGCATAGCGCACTACCTGTAATCGGATGGATTTGATTCGTAGTGCTATCAAACCAGAAAACAGTGCTTTGATTTGGGTTTGAGAAAAAAAGCCCGCGGGAGTCGCTAATCGCAACCCAAAAAGGTCCCGCCGCGGGCTCCGCTGCCAAAGGTACGCCAGACAGTCCGGCTCCAATTACTTTGGTGACAATGTGCGTGAATGCGTCGACACGCAGGATTCCGAGCGACATACTTTCACCGATGTATAAGTTTTCATCCTTATCGACAGCTATGGAAACGGGCTCGCCTAATCCTCCGCTCAGGGCACCATTTCCCTCTACTGTCGTGATGACATGAGTTTCGGCATCTACGCGGCGGATACGATTGTTGCCGGTATCGGCAATGAAGAGATTTCCCGCGGAATCGACTGCGAGGCCCAACGGGGAGGCCAGTGTTGCGTTTTCCGATCGTCCTCCGTCACCCCCAAACCCGAGATCGCCAGTCCCCGCTTCGATCTTTACTCCGCCCCCATGGATGCGCCGCCACCAAGATGGTGAGACCTTCAGAACTATGTTCTGTTTTCGTGCGCTCACGTATAGATTCCCAACGCTGTCTGCTGCAATTCCTGAGGGACTAACAAGGGCGCCCAATTGATCCATAGCGAATGCGCCTGCAACATTTCGGTGCGATGCATCCCTACGTAGGCAGAGGTACATCAACAAAAATAGGACCAAGATTACCGTGATTGCTGTAGTAAGCATGTATCGGCGGTTCACATTGCCCCCTTGTGTTGCGAGACGCAACCGATGCTCATTTCTGCGCCTAGAGGATTGCAATTTACACAATGTAGAAAAATAGCCAGATAATCCCGTGAACAATTCTGCTTTTTACTCAACGAGGCCGGTATTGCTTGTGGAGGTTGATGATCTAACCAACGCGCAATATCGGCTGTTATCCTTAGTCGTAACTTTCCTTTAGCAACTGGCGATAGACCTCACGAGCATGGTCATACGCCCTCCTTGCATCTGGGAGCTCGCGGGCAGAAATCAAACGGGACTTTTGATTCCAAGCCTGATCCACGGCCCTCAGGCACCATTCGGCACTCTGGCGGGAAGCCCGGATCGGTCTCCCGTTGATCAGCACGAATATTGGATCGGTGTGGGAAGACGGAAGAATGCGAATGGCAATCCAACTGCTCTTGTGGATTGGAACAGTGAAACTCAGATGCTGGAGCGTACCGTCCGCTGTGATCTCTTTTTGAGCTACTGGGTTCCCATTCACAACTACTTCCACCGGCACGTTGCGAGTCTTCCCGATGCGTGCGCGTTCCAGGCTCCAATAAGGCCGTACGTCATATGGGAGTTCGTCAATTGCCGGGTTGGGCTGAACCGGAAGAAGTGCAGCAGCACTTACCGTTATGTGTACCGTGCTGGGCGCAGCGAGATCCACCTGGCTATTATGAGTACCTACCTCAATCCCGTTTACCTTGTAGTCAAGCAGATGGCTCCTGCCGTCTGAAACGTAAGCTGCGCCATCCTGAAGCGCATTAACATAACTGCCGAATGATAGCGGAGGCTTTAGCTTGACGTAGGTCCGTCCCTCTCCGACTTTGCTGTCATAGATACAGGGGAAATCTGTCTCGCCCGAAAGGCGTGTGCGAAAGCCGACGTTAAGCGTCTGATACCAGATATTCAACTCCCAGACATAGGGAGTATTCCCTGCTGAGATGAAATCTACGGCGCCAGGATAAGTTACATCCACGATGTATTCATTCGCGCCAATGCCGTCAAAGGGAGGAATCATAAAGTTTGGCAGCGCATTCGTTGGGACCTCGAGCCCCCAGCCAGAATGAGCAAAGCCCACGACAGCGCCCTGGGATTTTGCCCAGCGCAGGACGGGAAGATCCCAGGTTGGCCATTGTTCGATGCGTGTGGCACCGGGATACATGATGCTCTTTAAGTCCAGAAGAACCAGATGGCCAGCATGGCTGGAGGGAAAACCCGAAACTTCCAGATCATAGTGCAGTAAGGATTGTGCCGTTGAGGACGGGTCGTTGGTGCGGCCTCGAAAGAATTGCTTCTGGTAATAAAAGCAAGGGCCCCATACCAAAACCGCACCCACATTGAGGTGCTCACCCAGCACCTGACGGCTCATGTCCTTGGGGCTCACCCCTTCGGTTGGATTCTCATAGTGAGAGCAGCCCGCTGGATGGATATGGTCATCGCCTGAGAACCAGCCGTCCTGGGCAGGATCGATCCAGCGATGTAGTTGAAAGGAAAGATCGTGCGGACTGCTCGGACTGACGTGGAACCTTCGGGTTTCTGTGAGGTATTCCGGACCACCCGTGAACGTGACTGTATAGGAGCCAGGGGGGAGTTGTATCGACTCTCCGTCACTTCGGTAGACCTGGGGTTGAAAGTAGAAGTCGGGTGCCAGCCGTTTTGCCTGGCTGGGATAGATCCGTCCGAAGCTGTCCTGAAAGACAAAAGAAGCTGTTGTAGGCCGACCATCGCTGTCCTGGACATGAAGCGTAATCGTGCGTGCTGGGGCTATATTGAACAGAATCGAGGTTTCACTTTGTCCGTTTGCATCCGGGTATCTCCCTCCCACATCGAAGAGCAATTGCGCCATGCGCTGCCCGGCGTCGCGGCTGGTCACAATCAAGATTTCATACTGCAGGGGCAAGCCGGAAAGTCCAGCCTCCATTGGGGGTTGGGAGAACAACGAAATGTCGGCCCAGCGCTCGCGCACGTCGCTCAATGTCAAATGCTGCGCAGGTTCAGGGCTTCCGCTGGAAGGAACATACACGGCACCTGTATTCGGGCTCTTCACAGTGAGCGGAGCGGATACACCAGCCTGGTTAATCACTTGAACGAGAAAGGCTCGGTTGTCATCTTGAACAAGCGAAGGCTGCGCTTTGCCGTGCCTCACGCTGGGCTGACCCTCCGAGTTGATTGTGACGACTACAAGAACTTCCTTATCAAGAATCGCTTGAATTGAACGAATGGCCGACTCCGTGTCGGACATGGAGAGGGCGGCTTCTATCTTGTTGTGATCTATTTTACTTAGGGGCTGGCCAATCAGAGTGAGCGCAGCCTCCAACTGGCGTATTTCATCCGCGAAGGGCTGAAAAGACATTGCAGAATTACCGACGCCGGTTCTGAGCATCTGTGCCGGCGCGGTGAACGGCAACAAGAACAGAAATGCAAGAAATCGCATCCTATATTTCGCTTTGCGCGTCATGCCAGACGTACTCCTTGCCTATTCGAATGTGAACCCTGAAGGCTGGTAAAGATCTGGTGCGCCGACCGAGTGGGCTTGGGCCGAGGAAATGACCCACTGGGCGGCATCGCGCGGTGGTGTATCGTCAGGTCCGATCTTCGTTCTTCCGCGTCCTAGTGAAAGCACCGGTAGCGACGTGCCATCGGCATGAACCTTGCTGGCGGTTCTCAAGTGCCAGCGCACAGCTGCGATCAGCGGAGCGAGCAGCTGCGTCGATGCGCCAACCCAGCCGGCTAGAGTGGATCGTTCCAGCGCGACGCCTTCGCATGCGTAATCTCCGACTGGCGGTTCAACGGCGCCCTCAGCTGGTATCCCTGGCTGAGCGTGACTGACGCCATTCTGGAAGCGCACAGGCAGGGCCAAAGAAGCAACGGCGCACTGCCAGACGCATCTTCGAGCGACTGCGCGCCGAGCAGGGTACGAGCCGCCGGAACGGTACAGCACTGCTTTCAGAACATGTACTTCAAAGAAAGTTGGAAGAAGCGTGCATCCGGTGTGAAGTTCTGGAAAGTCCTCGTCGTGGTGATCTCCCCGCCGGACGTATTATCGGTCGTTACACTTGGGGAGCCGTAAGAGGGCGTGTTGAACAGGTTGAAGACGTCGCTGCGGAACTCGAGGCGCTCTTCGCGGAAGGTTGGGAAGTCCTTAAAGACCGACATATTGATGCGCTCGTATCCAGGGCCCTCTACGGTATCCATGTTACCTCCGACGTACTGGAGAACCTGGGCAAGATTGGTCACCTCC
Organism: Acidobacteriaceae bacterium; assembly: GCA_030049955.1. Next base: position 46,014 of record JASIJX010000177.1, on the reverse strand, counting down.
GAACCAGTTCCGCTTGTGGGAATGTCCGACCCGGGCAAGGGGTTGGCGAAAGCGCAAGGATTATACCAGTTCGTCCGCGTTCTGGTATGCGCTGCGCACGAGATGGCTGAATTCGACGGGTCAGGTTGTCCTCCGGCCGTGAAGGGATTGCGCACTTTGACGGCTCGCGCCGAGATGCCGCCCGCCGCTGTAATGTTAGGCGTCACTGTGAAGGGTTCGCCAGTTTGAGCTGCAAATGTAAGGCTAGTCGACCAGCCTCCGCCCAGGAGATTGACGATCCCGCCGCGGTTCATATGCGCCCGGCCTTCGCCAAAAGGCAGATCGTAAAAGCCGTTCATGGTAAAGCGCTGGCGAGTATCGAAGATCGAGTTGCTGTACTGGTCGCGGATCGGTACCAAGGCGGTGTCTGTGTAGGCCGTATTATTTTGTGAGAGTATGTCAACGGCGTCGTCGAGCGAGTGCGACCATGTGTAGGTGGCCAGGAAATCCAACCCGTGCGAGTAGCGCTTTTCGAGCTTGGTCTGAAGGGCGTTATAACTGGAGATGCCTGCGCCGGTTTGGTAGTCACAGGTTCCCAATTCGGGAAAAGCAAAGACCGCTGAGACCGCTCGGGAGGGATTGATCAGAGCCTCGGCGCCGTTTGTGTTGAGCACCACAAGCAGATGCCTGCCTACAGTTCCGACGTACCCCACGGTCAACGCCAGATTATTGCCGAAATCGCGCTCGACGGCAAAGTTCTCCTCCATCGAATAAGCTGTTTTCAGCGGAGTGCTTACTGTGTTGAGGAGGGGCTGCGAGACGAAATTCTGCAATCCTTCGGCAATGGCTGTGGAGAATCCGTTTTCCAAGGTCAAGCCGACGTTTTGACAGTTTCCATATCCTGCTTTGCAAGTCGGCGCGGTGAACGAGTCGGTAAACTGGAAAGGGTAATTTCTGCCCAGATTGTCCGCTGCGCCCACATTTTCAAGGCCACCGTAGAATAAGCCGAACCCTCCACGAATGACAGTACGCGGGTTCACGCTATAGGAGATTCCGAACCGGGGCGCGAAGTTCGCCTTTTGCGCTGCAACCAGGAATGGATTGTTCACGTATTCAAGCGTAATATTCTCCTGCGCCAACACATTGGTGAACGCAGGCGCAATCGCCACACCCTGGCCTTTTGTAGGTATTTCATACACTCCCGATCCGGTGCCCGGCCCGAGCCCACCCTCTGGGAGAAAGTTCGCTTGGCGGCCGGCCATCTCCTGGAGCGGCTGCGTGTAATCGTAGCGAAGGCCCATGTTAAGGGTGAGCCGCGAATTGGCTCTCCAATCATCCTGAACATAGGCAGCGCGATACCATCGCGCGTCATTAATTGTCGACAGGGTGGCAATTTCAGCCGAATCCATTTGATCGGCGAGAAAGTCCGCGACGCCGCTGCCGGTAAAGCTGGCGTTCAAGTCGCTGGTAAACAGACCGCTGAAGGTGTACTCTCCGTGCACATACGATTCCTGAACCGTGGCAAACCGAATGCTTTGCAGGTCCAGCCCAAACTTTAGCGAATGTTTTCCGAAGGTCTTGGTCAGATTATCGAGGATTTGGTAGACGTTTTCATGTTCGATAGACGGGGTTGCGTTTGCCGTGCCGAAGCGGGACTCCGGACTGATGTTCGTGTACGGCAAGCCTCCGTTGAAATATCCTGGACTGAATGGAACGCCCCCAAACCCATAGGTGGACGCGATATCGTCGAGGGGGGTTGGGCCGAGCGCTGTAAAGTGGGCGTAGTTATAGCCAATGCGGAACTCGTTAACCAGCGTGGGATTGAAGATATGCGTCTCGCTAAGTGCAAAGTTCTGCCCGAGATTACTCACATTTCCCGAGCCGTCGGATGGGCCGCCGTCCAGGATGGAACCCAGCGGCGGAGCAAAGTATTTCACCTCGTTCTCATAGCTGAAACGGCCGAAGATCTGGTCCCGGGCGCTTAGATTCCAATCCATACGCGTATCCCACTGCCAAGTGTTATCCGAATCGGCAAGATTCACGTTGTAATTGTTGTATGTATCGCCTCCATTTGTGTTCGGCAGCGGGTACATCTTCAAAATTGTTTGCGCCACCGTGTCGATCTGACTGGCGCAGAAGACATTATTTGCTGAATTGCATTCTAGTGTGGCTGTTCCGCCGGAATTTGGCTCATAGAGCTGAACCGGTTTTGCCTCGCCAGTCAGGGAAGTGTTCAGGAGTTCGGAAAAATTGCCTTGGCGCATCAGCGCCGTAGGAACAGTCTCGATCGTGGGTGTGTCGTAAATGATCCTGTTCGCCTCGGCATCGCCAAAGAAGAAGAGCTTATTTTTGAGAATCGGACCACCCAGCGTGGCTCCGAATTGATTTTCATGATACGGGGGGTTATTCGTCGCGTTCCAATTCTGTGCATCAAGAACCGTGTTGCGATTGTATTCCCAGAGGTCTCCGTGAATCTGATTGGTTCCGGATTTAATACTGGCGTTCACGACCGCACCAGCGGAGTGACCAAATTCAGCGCTATAGTCGCCCGTCTCCATCTTGAACTCTGCAAGCGCATCCGGCGGAGGCCGCACCACATAACTTGCTCCATTTAGAAAGTCTACTGTGTTGGTATTGTTGTCGATGCCGTCCAGGATGAAGTTGTTCTGGGTAACTCTCTGGCCGTTGGCATCGAAGTCTCCGGTTCCCGCACCGCGGCCTCCAGTTCCCGGGTCTGCACCGGCAGTCAATTGTGCAATATAGACCCAGTTCCGTCCGTTCAACGGAGTATTGTTGATGGTTTGCGTGCTGATAACCTGTGCTACCGAGCCCTCCTGACTCTGTAACAGTGGGGGAGCGGAGGTCACAGTCACAGATTCTGTAACGTTGCCAGGATGAAGATTAAGGACCACATTAAGCCGCTCCTGAAGATTCAATTGAATCTTTTCCTGAGTGGTAGTTGCAAATCCAGGCGCGCTGGCACTCACAGAATAATGACCGATCTTGATCGGGGAAAAATTATAGAAACCGCTGCCGTCCGATTTCGTTTGAAGCACCAGGCCTATATCAGTGTTCGTGAGCGTGACACTCGCATTAGGAATGATCGCCCCGAAACTATCTTCAACAAGGCCGGTAATCGTCCCCTGGTCCATCTGCGCGGTTGCGACCCGGCAGCAGAGCGGAGTGAAAAAGAATACCAGTGACATCCAGAGAACGACTATGCCTGCGCGGACGTGGCGGTGCAGACGGCGGTACGAACAGGACTTATTACGCATTTTGTGGCACTCCTTGCTTCTGATTTACCGGCCTCACGGGAGAATCGCAATGCATATTTAATACGTAACAGTAATCGATGACTTAAACATGCACGATAATGCAGCAAATCGAAAATTGTCAATCGAAAATCTCGGTCGTACGGCTGAGCCGCCTATTGCGGAGCCTTCCGTTCGAAACGGTTGAGTAGACCATCGCAACCCTTGTTTAGTTGAATGTATATGCGTTTGGCAAATATAAAGTGCCAATAGTTTCTATTGAAAAGACTCATACGAAGTGGGGAGATCCCCCGGCTCTACCGGCCGGGCCAATCGTATGAACGGAAAGCAGCTAGGTTGATACGGCGATCCGAGTTAATACTCTTGGAGCGGAGCGCAGATGGCCCAACCGCCCAGAACTTGCAGCGTTTGGTTCGGCACCTCGCATCCATGTCCCGATCAACAAAAATACGCAGGGTCGCAGGTCTACTGCGAAGTCCGTGCGAGGGCCAAAACGCTGTAGAAGCGGCGACGATCGCGAACATACGTCCAGAGAGCCGTCAGATCTTCGTTCTGCCGCGTCCTCGTGAAAGCACCGGTACTGGCGTGTCATCGGCATGGATCTTGCCGCCGGTCATCACCGTGCCGGCGCAAAGCTTCTACAAGCGGAGCAGCAGCTGCGTCGGGCCAACCCAGCTGGCCAGAGTGGAGCGCTCCAGCTATACGCGTTAGCCCGCACAATTTCCGATTGGCGGTTCAAGGGGATTTGGTTGGGGTACTTGGCGGCAAGAGCATTGGCCAGAAGCGCAGGGCCTGCCAGGCAACGTTCGAGGGGACGCTGTGAAGCCGGAGCTTGCGCGGTCTTGTCGCAGCGCTAACAGCTTAACTTCAGGCGTACATGGCAGACGACCTTGAAGGTCTCGGGAATGCGCTCAAGATGCTCCGGGACATCTTCACCGAGCTTGCGAAGCTTGCCGCCACGGTCGAGACAACGACCCTTTTCAGACTGAGGGTGGGTGATGATTTCACGCCGGAGATTGCCGGCTTGCAATTGATGCACTGCATCCGATACAGTTAAGGCCGATCTGCTGACGGCGTCCCGCCGGCAACACCCGGCTGAGCATTTCGGCCCCCTTTCATCCAACGCTCTTGTCGGATGAGATGGAACAAATATATAAGTGTAAGGTGATCCCACCTGTGATGGGCGCATGGAAGTGATCATGCCGAGGGTGCGCCGTTCGATTGCGAAGAAGCGGCACTCGTGGAGTTGACGCTTCGGCTAGGACAGAGCGTAGCGCTGGTGGCACAGGCGACGACGAGAACTCGCCTCAGGTGCTTCAGTCGCGGTGGTTGTGTAGCCAAGGTGGTTTGCGAGAGTCTGGCGCTAGATCGACGGCGTTACTGCCCGCGGTTGTGAGGGGCTGATAGGAAGGGCGCTGCGTTAAGAGATCAAGTGCAGGAAGAGGGACAGACTCCATGCGCCAGAGCCGCATCCGCATCATCGCTCGGCGCGATCCACATCGAGTTTCCAGGGCGCACCCTGATCAGCGTTGAAGGCAGAGCCGACGCGGTCCTGTTGCGAACGATCCTTGAGACTTTGTATCCCTGGTCGAGCTTCGTACAGGTACGAAGATGTGAATTGCGGCCGGCGGGGCGACATTGTAAAACTTCTTTGGTTGGATAGGGATGGGCGCCGTGAATGCGCAAGGAGGTAAAGGGCTATGGACATCCATCATCTTAAGGTCTTCAGAGCCGCAGCTCGGGCATCATCCTTCACTGTCGCTGCTCAAGAAATTTCCCTTTCCCAGTCCACAGTCTCCCTTCACATCAAGCAGTTAGAGGATGAACTCGGATGCGCATTGTTCATCCGATCGCGAAAGCATGTTTCGCTTTCGGATGCCGGACGTGCCCTGCTTCCATATGTCGATCGCATCTTTGCGGAATTGAAAAATGGGGAGCTGACGGCTAGGGAGTTCTCGTTGTCGCGGCGGGGCACGATCCGCCTCGGGACGGGAGATACTCCGCTCATATACTTGCTTCCAAAAGTCCTGGCTAAATTTCGCCTGAGATTCCCCTTGATTGAAGTGCTCGTGACCACTGAAGTAACTGAAGTGGTTCTCCAGCAACTTCTGGCACAGACAGTTGATCTCGGCATCATTATGAGCCCCGCCGAAGCTTTGAAATCAGTCGAAGCACTGCCTCTTATTCAGGAAGAACTCGTCATTATCCTATCTACTGAGCATCCTCTAGCAAACAAGTCAGTCCTAACAGCGCAGGATTTGTCTGATCTTCCCTTCATCTCCCACTTGCGCGGCACCGCACTACGCACCGTTCAGCAAAACTACTTCAACAAGCTTGGTGTGCAACCGCGGATCATCATGGAATTGGAAAACATTGAGGCAATCAAGAGCCTAGTTCGCGCCGGAATGGGCGTATCCGTGGTACCTAACTGTACCACCGTCGAACCCTATGGACACGGCCTTGTTCCCAAGCGAATCCTTAACTTTCCGATGTCGCGACAATTGCTGATCGCGGCAAAAGACTGGAGGTCGCACCCACCGGCAACAATACGGCTCGCTCGCTCCATCATCCAAACGCTAGGCGGCCGGGAAGCGCTCAGGGTTGCTGCTGCCAGGATTGATATATTCAATGATCTTCATTAGTACTATGCAATTTACTCTTCTCCCCTCTGTGCGTACACTTCTTGCATCTGGTGCATGAGCGAACGAGCCCTCTCTGGCAGAGTTGGCAGTGAGTTCTTGCTGCGACGGGCGGCCAGACCGCGGATCTATTTTTTCGAGACTTTAAGCTAAGTGGACGATAACCTATCGGCCTTTGCGGTATATGCGGCAGGTGAGGCCTCAGAGCTGTGTCGATGTAACGGCGGCTTGGCTAGCATCGTTGTTGCCAGCGAGATTCCGAAATCTGATCCATTGGTGCGAGAAAAAAGCGCTTCGAGATGCCTGCGTGAGCAGGTTCTTAGACCACTTAAAAGTTGGGAGATAACCTTCAAATGGGTCTCGTTAAGATGACCGCAGCATTTGCCTCACAAGTCGAGGCGGTGAATGCGCCATGCGGGCATGTGCGGTGGACTGTGTGTGCGATCCTCTTCATGGCCACTACGATCAACTACATGGACCGCCAGGTGATCGCGATTCTCAAGCCTACGCTCGAGCACAGCATAGGCATGTCGGAAATAAGTTACAGCTATGTGGTTGACGCATTTCAAATTGCCTATGCGCTTGGCCTCCTAGCCGCCGGCAGGTTTGTGGACAAGGTTGGCACACGCATCGGATACATGGCCGTCATGGCAATATGGAGTCTTTCCGCCATGAGTCATGCATTGGCCAACTCTGTCCTTGAATTTGGTATTGCGCGATTTTCGCTTGGCGTTGGCGAATCAGGAAACTTTCCCGCCGCAATTAAAGCGGTAACGGAGTGGTTCCCAAGAAGCGAGCGATCATTGGCTGTGGGCATCTTCAACTCGGGGGCTACTGTTGGTGCCGTACTGGCCCCGCTACTGGTTCCCTGGATCGCAGTTCACCTGGGATGGCACTCTGCCTTCCTCATTACTGGGTGTTTTAGCTCACTTTGGATCATTTGGTGGTTTCTGAACTACCGCGAACCCACGGAGCATCGAAAACTGGGACATGCTGAGCTGGACTACATTCTTGAAGGATCAATTGAAGGAGACATATCGTCCTCTACGCCGTGGATCGCGCTTCTTAAATACCGTCAGACCTGGGCGTTTGCCGTGGGGAAGTTTCTTACGGATCCGATTTGGTGGTTCTATCTATTCTGGCTTCCGTCTTACTTCAGCACAAGATTTCATCTAAGCCTCTTGCATCTCGGGCTGCCACTGATTCTCGTCTATAGCGGCTCGGCGATCGGTAGCATTGGCGGTGGCTGGCTTCCGGCGCCTTTTCGCAAACTTGGAATGTCCCAGGGCAATGCGCGTTTGGCTGCCATGCTCTCTTGTGCCTGCCTCGTAGTTCCCATCTTTCTCGTAAATTATGCGGGATCGGAGTGGACAGCAATTGCGCTGCTTGGCCTGGCTGCCGGCGCTCACTGCGGCTGGTCGGCAAACATCTTCACCATGCCTTCAGACATGTTTCCGCGCTGTGCTGTGGGCTCAGTCACGGGCATTGGCGGAATGGCGGGATCGGTCGGAGGAATGATCTTCGCCACCGCCGCAGGATTGATTCTGCAGCTTACGCGCAGTTACGCAAGTCTCTTTGTGGTTGCCGCGTCTGCTTATTTGCTGTCATTTCTGCTAATTGTCCTGTTGGTTCCCGGACTTGGAAAAGCTGAGTTCGTTCCGGACTCTTTGTAGCTTTGCAGTTCCTCGTCGAGCCAGCGTGAATTGCCCGGATAAGTAACACCCAAAGTTGTTTTGATGCGTGAGGTCGAACCCATTTATGAGGCACGCTCTAGACATGTTGCCCACTTTATTGAACTCGAAGTACTGCTTTAGATCGCCTGGCGCCCGAGTACCTTCTCTCGCTTTTTCGCAGTCGTTCTGGGCGTTGACGCACCGCGAGATTTCGATCGACCTGTCTTTGGAAAGGGCGTGTAACGCTGGCGTCAAATACTTTGAGGTAGGTCTCAGCGAAGAGCGGTTGGCGATGACCGAGGCCTTGCTGAAGAGGTTTCCGTTAAAGCTTATCGCTCAGGGATGGGCAACATCTCTTCTCGAGGTTACAATCTTTTTGGATCGCGCCAGACAGTTTGGCGCTGAGGCCCTTAACCTTCATCTTGGACACGCCTACATGACGGCAGACGAAGCCGTCAGCCTCATCAGCCAGGCGCAGAACGAGGCGGACTCCTTCGGCATTCCACTTCTTCTCGAAACCCACCGGGGGCGATTGACCCAGGACCTCTTCCGCACTGCAGAAGTGCTTCCGCGTGTACCGGAGACAGTCATCACCTTGGATGTCTCGCACTACATTGTGGCCGGAGAAACACTGGGCGGCTCAGAGGAACTCTTTCACAAACATATCTTCCCGTTGCTTACGCGCACTGCGCTCATCCATGGTCGTATTTCCAATGGGCAATCTGTTCAGGTGAATCTCGACGATGCTTTCGCGAGCGCCACCAGCATCGAGTCTCTATGGAGTCGCGCAATGAGGATCTGGCTGGCTGATGCACCAGCTGATGCTGTGTTCGTCTTCGAGCCTGAGTTGGGTCCTCCACCCTACGCGTACCTGGATAGGAGTGGAGCAGAAACCTTCAGCCGAACCACAGAAACCACGAAATTGGTCGACCTCGCGCGCACAGCTTGGAAGGAGGCGCAGAATAGCGCCTCTATAGCGGTTTAGCTATGTACCAGTCGCACCGATGACCTTTGAGAGCGGTATTTGAACACATCACAGAAATTGAATATGAGCCAAACACCAGTCTTTCCATTCATTGAACCCGACTACAGTCTCACTGGCGTGAATTCCAAGCTCGCAGTAGAACAAGGACTCGCCGAGGCTGATTGGTATCAATGCCCGGTTCCACGTGAACTCATGCGAGCTCTTCTGGAACGCCGGAATGGGCCAGCCATTCGCGATACTGCCTTGTGGTTTGGGCTTATCTTTGCGGCTGGCTATGCCACGTTTGTCCTGTGGGGATCCTGGTGGGTAATCCTCCCTTACGCAATCTATAGCGTACTCTATGCCTCAACCTCAGACTCCCGTTGGCATGAAAGCGGCCATGGCACTGCCTTCCGCACGGACTGGATGAATACCGTGCTCTATGAGATCGCCTCCTTCATGGTCATGCGCGAATCGATCGTCTGGCGCTGGAGCCATACCCGACACCACAGCGACACTATCATTGTAGGGCGCGACCCGGAAATTGCTGTGCCGCTCCCACCCAATTTCATAGCCATTGTCAAGAAATTCTTCAACCTGCACGTCTATCCCCAGTACTTCAAAGCCATCGTGATGCATTCCTTCGGACGCATGTCGGCTGCCGAAAAGACTTTTATGCCCGTTGCGGAGTTTCCGAAGGTTTATGTCCGGGCGCGGATCTACGCAGCAATCTATGCCGCTGTCATCGCGCTATGCCTCTACGAAAGAAGCATTCTGCCTCTGATGTTCGTCGGCCTAAGCAACCTCTTCGGCGCATGGCTACTGCCCATTTACGGCCTTACTCAACACGCTGGACTGGCCGAAAACGTTCTCGATCATCGTCTCAATTGCCGTACCGTTTATATGAGTCCGCTCAACCGCTTTTTCTACTGGAACATGAACTTTCACCTCGAGCACCACATGTTTCCCTTGGTGCCCTACCATGCTCTGCCGAAGCTGCATGTCGCGGTGAAACATGATTGCCCTCCGCCCTATCCAAGTCTTTTGTCGGCGTGGCGGGAAATTGTACCCACGATTTTGCATCAGGTAAGGGACCCTGCTTTTCATGTCAAGCGCAAACTTCCTCCGCCCAGGCCGAGAATGAACGGTGACATAGTTACATCAACGGCAGTGCCCGATACGGAAGGTTGGGTCACTGCGTGCGAGGCAAGCCGGCTGCGCCGCGCTGATGTCCTTCGCTTCGATTACGGAAAGAAGACGTATGCGCTATGCCGTGACGAAGAAGGCGGATTGTTTGCCATCGATGGGATGTGCACGCACGGGAATACACATCTTTCGGACGGCTTCATCAATAAAGGTATCATCGAGTGTCCCAAGCACAATGGCCGCTACAACTTAACCGACGGGTCGCCGGCTCGAGCGCCCATCTGCCGCGGGGTGGCAACCTATCCGATTCAGGAAAGAGAAGGAATCCTTTGGATCAATATAGCCAGACCTGGTGGTGTTGGAGCACGATTGCACAGAACATATAAGTTCCGCGTCATCAGCAATCGCAGCGTCGCCACTTTTATCAAGGAACTTACACTCGAACCCGCTGAAAAGGAGGAGCCATTTGCATTTACTCCGGGTGATTATCTTCAGTTGGATATCCCGGCCTATTCGGCAATTCGTTTCCGCGACTTTGATATTCCGGAGCCCTTTGCGACGGTCTGGAGAAACCAGCATGTATTCGACCTAGTCGCTCGCAATCCTTCCGATGGTCGTCGCAACAACTACTCGCTGGCCAGCAATCCCAACAGTGAAAGTCAACTGCGATTCAATGTGCGTATCTCCACGCCCCCACCTGGCCAGGACTGCGCTCCCGGAGTTGGTTCGAGTTATGTGTTTAACCTCAAGCCCGGTGATACAGTGTCTGCTATTGGTCCATTCGGCGACTTCCATATCAAGCCCACGCAGCGTGAGATGATCTATATCGGCGGGGGTGCCGGTATGGCGCCGCTACGCGCTCATCTCTCTTACCTTCTCGAAACCGAGCAGACCGCACGCAAAATCGGGTTCTGGTACGGCGCCCGGTCGAAGCAGGAGATATTCTATGACGATTACTTCCAGAGCCTAGCGAAAAGGCACAGAAACTTCTTGTTCCGTATCGTGCTCTCAGCGCCGTTGCTGGAAGACGCCTGGACTGGAGATGTGGGCTTTGTCCATGAGGTTGTGCTCGAGAAGTATCTTGCACAGCATCCAAGCCCGAACAATGCTGAGTATTATCTATGCGGCCCGCCCATGATGATCAGGGCGTGCAACAGGATGTTGGCGAACCTTGGTGTCTCCTCTCATCAGATTGCTTACGATGAGTTTTGAGTCACACAATTACCCTAGGAGTTTTGAAATGCACCAGGTAAACCGTCGAGAGTTTTGTTCTGGCCTTGCGGCGTTGTCCGCAGTATCCAACTTGCCTGCGTTAGCCAAGACGGATCGACCACAGAAACCTAATATTGTTTTCGTTATTTGCGATGACTTGGGTTGGGGCGATCTGGATTGTTATAACTCGCGCTCGGCGATTCCGACGCCAAATGCCAATCGCCTTGCCAGCCGAGGAATGCGTTGGACTAACATGCATTCTTCTTCCGCGGTTTGCACTCCGAGCCGTTACAGTGTTCTTACCGGCCGCTATTGCTGGCGTACGATTCTGAAGAGACAGGTGCTTGAAGGCGATTCGCCCGCATTGATTGAGCCTGGCCGCATGACAGTCGCCTCTATGCTAAAGTCAGAGGGCTATTACACCGCGGGTGTAGGCAAGTGGCATCTCGGACTGGGTGATAGCCCCAAAACGGACTACTCTAAGCCCTTTCATCCTTGCCCTGTGGATCAAGGTTTTGACTATTACTTTGGCATCCCGGCGTCGTTAGACATGCCGCCGTATCTGTATTTTGAAAACGATCACGCGACCGAGCAGCCAACGTCTTTGACTCCGGGCTGCAAGGAACGGGGAGCATTTTGGCGCGAAGGGCCAATGGCGCCCCGTTTTGATTTCGCACAGGTGTTACCAAATGTGACGAATAAAGCAGTGGACATTATTAAGGATCGTGCGAAAACTCCGTCGCAGCCTTTCTTTCTTTATTTCGCGCTGCCTTCACCGCATACACCATGGGTGCCGCTTCCAGAGCACAAAGGAAAGTCCAAGGCCGGCGAATACGGCGATTACGTCGTAGAAGTGGATGTCATGTTGGGAAAGGTCATGGCTGCGGTATCAGAAAGCGGGATGGAAAACAACACACTTTTCATCTTCACCAGCGATCATGGGGCCGACTGGCGGCTCCCGGATATGGCGCAGTATGAACACCGCGCCAACAAATACTGGCGAGGGCAGAAAGCGGACATATGGGACGGCGGCCACCGTATTCCGTTCATCGCGCGCTGGCCAGGACACATTCCTGCTAGCTCGGTAACCGATGTGCTTGGTTGTACGTCTGATTTTATGGCCACGACGGCAGCAATCGGCGAAACAAAACTTCCACCGGATGCTGCGGAAGACAGCCTCAACCAATTACCTGTGCTGCTTGGACAAAGCAATGCACCTGTACGCAAATCGCTCGTGCATCACTCCTCTGAAGGGATGTTTGGCATTCAAGAAGGAAATTGGAAGCTAGTGTTGGGACTAGGGTCCGGTGGGTGGTACTCCAAGCCGGAACGCGCTGACCCGATGCCAGGTGGTCCGAGAGGGCAGCTTTTCAATCTCGCGATTGATCCATACGAAATGGACAACGTATACCAGGAGCACCCCGAGATTGTGGCCAGGCTTACAAATCTGCTCGAAACAGTACAAAATCAGGGATACTCACGGCCGATCTGAATGCATCTCCGTAGGGCAGAAGCATCTTAAACGCTATATACGGAGAAGGGCGGCTGCGTCTCATCCGTACCGAGAAGGGCCGGGACCCGCCTCGTAGATGTGTGTTGCTAAGCTCGCCATGAGGAGGACAGGTATCGAAGTGAGTGCAAGCATTTTGAGCTTCTCTCGAATTAGCGGCGCAGCTTCGGTGCTTCTAGTGGCCGGGAGCACTCTGTGCGCCCAGAACAGCATTCCAACGGCGAATCGTTGGCTTTTGAACAACGGACTTGTCAGTCGCGCTATCGCTTTCGACGCGCATGATGGCATAGTGACACAAAGCTGGAAGAACCTCACGAATGATCGCGAGTTCATCGGTCCAGAGTAGGAAACGATGAACACTTACTGTCGCCAATTTCGCTTTGTCGCGAACAGCCGCGCCTATACTGGGACGCCTGATGCGTTTACGCTTGTGAAGGCTGAGGAGAACACGGATTCGGCAGGCGCACGTCACCTGGATGTGGATCTGAGTTCACGGGATGGGGCACTTGCCGTGATGCTCTACTATATTCTCCCTGCTGGCGCCACCGGCATTCGCCAATTCCTTGCTATACGTAACCGAACAGCAAAGCAGCTCACATTAAGCGACCTTTCCATTGCTTGCGAACCGATTGCACCGGCCCAGCCCGCTTATCTGCTGGCATTTGGAGGATACGGGGAGAGTCCGGGGGAGATTCTTTTTACTGGTCGCGCCGACGATGTTGCAATCCTGCTCGAGAACGCTCGCACGGGAGACGGCGTCGCTGTCCTGAGCGAATTGCCAGGCGTGCTGCGCCGAACCGAAGTTGGCGTAATCGGCAAATGGAGTCACTGGAAGCCCGGTGTGGTTGCTATGTACGATACGGACCTGTTTTCGTTCGAGCGCACGCTCGCTCCCAATGAAACATTTACCACTGCGGCAGTCTCTTTTGTCCTCTACTAGAGGGGAACGGCCCAGGACCCTCACTGGCTCATTCCACAATATGTGCTGGCGAATATCGCGCGCCATGAAGATCCTCCTCAGTGGATCTATAACGACTTTCAGCCGTTTCGGGGCAAGATCGACGCGGCTCAACTCGAGAATTTGGAGCGCGCCGTGGCCCAGTCGGGTTTCGGAATATTTGCCATTGACGATGGGTGGGAACAAAAGCGCGGGGATAATGCAGTCAACGCAGCGCGGTTCCCGGATGGGCTCAACCCAGTCTTGGAAGTGGCGCAGCAAAGTGGAATGCAATTTGGCCTTTGGTATCCCTTGGCAACTGCCGATCGCGATTCGCCAGTTGTGGTAGATCATCCCGAGTGGGTCTGCCACAATCAGGATGGCAGCACCCACCTGACGCAGGGCCTGGTGCTGATGAATCTCGCCTCGCCTTTTCGCGACGATGTGCTTGAGCGGCTTGCTTCCCAAGTCCGCCGCTATAACGTGCGCTATCTCAAGCTGGACTTGACAACCGTGTTCAATGCCTATGGCGAGCAGCCTGCCTGTTACGGGCGGCGCCAGCCAAGCCGATCACGAGGTAATCCCTCGTGGCTACGAAGCGCTCCAGTACATTGCGGATAAACTGCACTACAGCTTTCCTGATTTGCTGATTGACTATACTTACGAGCTCTGGGGCGGCAAGCACCTCATTGATTACGCCCTGCTACGTGACGCTGACCTCGATTGGCTCAGTAACGTTGGGAATCGCACGATCACCGATGCCGGCCCCAGAGCAACTCGGATGCTTCTTTATCAGCGCGGTATGGCGATTCCCGCCGAGTCGATGTTGATTGGCAATCTCCAAGGGGAAACCGGTTCATGGCGCGTGCAAGCCGCCACAGAGATGGGCTCCTACCCGGTGATGCTTGGGGATTTCCGCAAGGTATCGCCGCAGGACCGTGCCCATTATGCGAGTTGGATTGCGCGTTATCGATCCCTGAGGAAGCAGGTGCTCCTGAACCAATCTTTCTTTCAACTCGGAGCATGGCGTCAACCTCGAATCAATCAATCAATGGGACGGCTTCGCGCGCTTCTCTCGTGAAGGAGAAGGGCTGATCGTCCTATTTCGCAACGATGCTCCCGACACGACGGCACACGTCAGCATTCCCGGATTTCCGAATAGCGCCGTCACCGCGACTGTGTGGAATTCGAGCCAAACTTTCTCCTGGACTGGAGCACAACTGCGTCAAGGTGTCAATATTCCCATATCCGGAACGGATGCTCTCGTTCTTGAAGTTAGACGCAGCCAGCGATCGCGCGCACGCGAGAAATGCAGCAAGTAGACGCCTAGCGATGCCTGGAAGCACGGAGCGGCTCATTCGTCTTTGTCCTGTGTCAGTTAGGAAAAAGAGATGCAAAAAGATACTCTTGTCACATTTATCAAGGAACTGATCGTCGAATCCTTGGACCTCGCCGGCAAATTCCCCTTCATGCCGGGCGACTATCTTCAGCTTGACATTCCCGCTATGAGACAATTCGCCCTCGCGAGTTCGACATTCCGGAACCTATGCAGCAGTTTGAGAACACCAGTATGTCTTCGATCTAACTGCCCGCAATCCGGATAGGCCACCGCATGACTCAGCTTGCAGCAAGTGGATTGGAGAAGAGTTGAAGCTTACGATCGCGCAGAACGATTCCGCTCCATCCAGATGCTTGGAAGAGGTACCACCTAAGTGACCAATCAAATCCACTCTTGTTACCTTATCTTCTTGGCGTGCACCGCAGCCTTGGGAGGCCTCCTTTTTGGATTCGACATCGCCATTATCACCGGCGCAGGTCCATTCATCTGCCACGCGTTTGCATTAGGCGCCTCTCTTGAGAGCCCCCTTTTCTTGAGCTGGAATGCTGGCCTGCCCGATGTTTTGTGCCAGCGAAGAGTTAGTTTAGCGCAGGTATCGCTGAGTTCAGATAGCCGTCGTCGGCGGGCGTGGAAAAGTGGGAAGCGTTTGGTGCTTTCCAGTTTTCCATGCCCTGGAGATGCTTCGGTCTGCCATGCTTCTGGCGCGGGCGGTTTGTAGCCCAGCGACGAGTGTGGCCTGATGGTGTTGTAGTAGATGCGCCAGCATCCAGCCAGCACGCGCAGTTCCTTGATCGAGTAAAAGATTTCGCCCTTCAGGAAATCATCCCTCAGCTTGCTGTTGAACGATTCGCAGTAGCCGGTCTCCCACGGGGAGCCGGGTTCGATGTAAAGCGTATTGGCGCCAGTGTTGACCAGCCACTGGCGCAGGTCTTTGGCCACGAACTCCGGCCCGTTGTCTGAACGCAGATGTTCCGGCACGCCGCGCTCGACGATGACGTCAGCCAGCGCTTCGATCACCTTGACTGATGTCTCAGAACCAATAACCCGTTGGAGAGGCTGATGCGCGAGATTCGACGACGAACGCGCGTGGTAGGCGCCTTCCCTGATGGCCACTCGGCCCTGATGCTAGTCGCTGCCAGACTGCGCCATATCGCGGCGAACTAAGTGGGGCACGAAGCGCTACATGCAGATGAACAGGCTGGCTGAGGTTAAGGCCATCGCCTGACCGCCCTTGCGATACGGCCCCCATGGGGGCCGTATCGCAAAACTTCAACCCAACAACCTTCCTGCTTCACAGCAAAGACCGAAAGTGCGAAAAAGTCTGGACACTACCCGTTAACAGGTAGAAGTACAGGGAATTTCATTCATTTTTCGGACGAATTGACCGGTGGATTCCCCGATCTCCATGAAACTATGGCCTTTAAGCCCACCAAGCAATCCATGGCTGGCGAAAAATAACAGGGAATTTTCAGGCCAAAATCAGGGAATTCTGGGATCTACAATCAGACGTCACAGTAGCCCCTTAGAATTAATGATATGAGTGATTGGTTACGACCAAACCGTTTATCTGGTGCTCGTTTTGTACTATCCGTTATCGAAGAATCCTCGCATTTGGGATTGAACGAAGAATCAGCAGTGCAACTGAAGCAGATCCTTCTGCGCCGGATCGCGACAACGGATGAGGCGACGCCTGAACTGGAATCGAACCTCCTATGCGCAGAGGATGTCGATTCGGAACTTTCGGCCTAGGAAAATCCAGCTTAGCAAACTAACGAATTTGGTCCACGAAGAGGGGGTAATCCAACTTGATCCGGGCGAAAAAACGACAATGAGTTTCGGCAGGATGTGCAGTGAGCTTGCTGAGACAAGATTACCGTTATGTGGAATAAAGAGGGGAACCAACGACGACTATACTTGTCGCGACGAATACGAGCAGTGAGTCTTACATAGCGGCCATACTTGAGTCGCTGAAAATCGTCGGAGCTGCGGTATCGCCGTTACGCAGTTCGATACCGCCAGCGGACCCATCCGACGATTTATCTCCCTCTCCCGGGGCGAGAAAGAGATTCGATTCAAGCCCGTACTGGCGTGTATAGAGATCGTAATAGCGGCCCTTCCGTGCGTACAGCTGCTGATGATTGCCGCTCTCGACGATTCGGCCCTCTTCCATTACTAGAATCTGATCGGCACGGCGGATCGTGGAAAGACGGTGCGCGATGACAAATGTAGTACGGCCGAGCATTAGCTGATCCAATCCGGACTGGATCATCGCCTCGGACTCAGAGTCGAGAGAACTTGTAGCTTCATCGAGAATGAGGATACGCGGAGAAGAAAGCAGAGCGCGGGCGATCGAGAGCCGCTGGCGCTGGCCGCCGGAGAGCTTGACGCCGCGTTCGCCTACGACGGTGTCATAGCCTTCGGGAAACCTGCAGGCAAACTCGTCGACGCAGGCGGTTCGACAGGCAAAGAGAAATTCCTGTTCGCCGGCATTGGGACGCGAGAAGAGCACATTCTCGCGGATGGTTCCGTCAAAGAGGAATGAATCCTGGAAGACAACTCCCAGTTGTGTGCGAAACGAACCCAGGTCGGCTTTCGAGAGATCCAAGGCGTCGACCAGGACTTTACCGCAATGCGGAGTATGAAATGCGCAGAGCAGGCTGATGACGGTGGATTTGCCGGAGCCCGATGGGCCGACAAGCGCAGTTACGGATCCCGGCCGCGCCTGAAAGCTGATGCCGTGGAGCACCGGCTTGCCTTCCTGGTACGAGAACTTCACATTCTCAAATCGTACCCCACCCTGAATCGCGGGCATTCGGACCGTCCGATCCGGCGAGTCATGCTCGTCCAGTTCGGCGAGCAGCTCTGTTGTGCGATCAAGCCCTGCCAAGGCCTCCGTGATCTGAGTGTAGATATTGACGATCTGAAAGACCGGTGCGGTCATGAAGCTGAGGTAAGCGGTGTACTGGACGTAATCTCCCATGGTCCAGCGAGACCCCACTAGCCGGCCGCCCATAAGGATCACAATGATTGCGACCAGACCAGTAACGGTGGTGGAAGCCGACCCGAGCAGGCTGGTCATGGTCATGGAGTGAATGACGTTCTTGAGCAGGCGTTCAGCGCCTGTGGCAAAGACGGCCGCCTCGCGTTCTTCGGCGTGGTAGCCCTTGATCACGCGGACTCCGCCAAGCGATTCAGTAAGACGCCCCGTTACTTCGGCATTGATGCGGCCGCGCTCGCGAAAGATCGGCCGCACGGCACGAAATGCATGCTTGAGAAAGAAGGCGAAGCAGATGACGAGTACCAGAACCGTGGTCGTGACCGCCGCGCTCTTGCGAAAGAGATAGCTTGAAACGAGGAAGGCGGTAAGAATGCTGCTAATGAATTCAGCGATACCCGTGCCGAGCAGATTGCGCACACCTTCCACGTCGCTCATGATGCGAGCCACCAGGGTGCCGGCGCTGTTGGCGTCATAGTAGGAGACTGGCAACAGGCCAACGTGCCGCTGCACGCGAATGCGCAGGTCGGTGATAAGGCGCTGTCCTTCCTTGGAAAGGAGCTGGGTGAGAGCGTAGGCAGTGATTGCCTGTACCAGCGTCGCTCCGAGAACAATCGACGCGATTTGCGGCAGCCGCTCCAGATGCGGAGGACGCGTGTTGAGCACCTGATCGATGAGCCGCTTAGTGACCTGGGGGATGGCAAGGCGGGCAAGGACACCGGCACCGGTGAGCGCCATGCCGACGGTCATGAGCCAGAGCCGCGGCTTAAGCATGCTCCAGATTAAAGGCCAAACGCGCGTAAAGTCTGTTTTGCGCTTCGGCAGCTTATCAAGGGCGGCGCGGCGAGCCGATCCCTGGCCTGTTCCGCCGCGCTCGGCCCAGCCTAATCCGCCGCCGAATCCCATGTGCCCCATGATCTCTCCAGCGCCGCAGCATGCGTAACGCGCAGTTTGTCCTGTGTTGAAGCCCATCAATCGGAGGAGACTGCATCGGCGTTGACGAGCCGTTCGTCTTCGGTGAAGTCCGGCCTGTATTCACGACTGTCGAGGACCGATGCGAAGCGCTCCCTGCCTGCCACCCAGGCCCGGGCAACGTCGCCATATCCCTGGTAGGCATGGAAAGCAACAAGGTCGGCCTGCTTTCCGATGACGATACTGCCTGTGCTGCCATCGATACCCAGGTGGCGAGCCGGGTTGATTGTAAAGAGGCGAATGGCATCATGCAGCGGCATGCCCTCCTCAGCCATGCGAAGAGCACAGGCCAACATGGACGGAAAGTGATAGTCGCTGCAGATGATGTCGACTAGGTTTTCGGCCATAGCGTCATGACAGGCCAGATTGCCGCAATGCGAACCACCGCGGTAATAATTGGGTGCGCCCATGCAGACCATCATGCCAAGTGCCTTGGCTTTGCGCGCGGCTTCTATGGTGCATGGCATCTCAGAGAGCGTGGCGCCGGTTTCGTAGGCTTCGATCACGTGCTCGATGGTGGTGTCGTCGTGGCTGCCGATGGCGATGCGCCCCTCGAGGCGGCGCTTCACTTCCATGCGGTTGTTGATCATCCGCGCGCGTTCCGTGCGCTCGTCCATCTTCTGTTTCACTTCCTCATAAGAGATGTTCTGCCGCGCTGCCCGCTGCCGAATTTGAGCGTCGATGTCACGAAACTGGCGCTGGCCCGGGGTGTCGTCGTTATAGACAAGATTCGCGATACTCCTGAGCGATAAAAGCGCATCGAGGATGTGATCCACAGGCAGGAAATTAGGGCTCCAGCGAATGTGGATTAAGTGATGCGCGCGCAGTTGCGGAATCAACTCCTCAAAACTTTTGGCCAGCGCCAGGCCGTCGCCACGCCACGTTCCGGCCGGACCTTCGCGCTCCTCGGAGATGCGCGCGGCTGTGCAGATGGTCGTGAGCCCGCAACCGAGGGCGCGCAGGTCCATGACGTGGAGAGCCAATTCGAGCGGGATTTTGGCCGAAGGCCGTGGCGCGATCTCGCGCTCCAGGTAGTCGGTGTGGATATCGATGATGCCAGGGATGAGAAATGCGCCTTTCAGGTCGATACCTTCCGGAAGATTGTGGGGAAGGATGTCGGCAATGCATTCGTCCTCGATAACGAGCGATCCTTCAATCACCCGGTCGGGACAGACGATGTGCGCGTTGGTCAGGATCGTTTCCGTCATAAGTTCCGCTGAGACCTCCTTGAATTGGCTTATCTGGTGACCGTGGGTTGCGTGAGGATACTGTTGCGAACCCAGTCGGAGATACGTTCCATGCCGCTGATCATCACGATGATGAGAATCGTGTAGGCCATCACATCTTTGTAGTGCAACAATCCGTTGGCAAAGGCCAGTTCGAAACCGATGCCGCCGCCGCCGAAGACGCCAAGGGGAATCGCAGCGCGGAGGTTATAGTCGAAGGCGTAAAAGAGATTGGCGACGAATGAAGGAATCACTTGTGGCAGCACTGCAAACCGGATGGTCTGCAACCGCGTTCCGCCTACGCTCTCTACGGACTCGAGCATTCCCTTGTCCGCCTGCTCGATGGTGTCTGCGAAGAATTTTCCGTACATGCCAACCGAGCCGAAGATGAGCGTTAGCACTCCAGCAAAGGGTCCGATGCCCACGGCGATGAGCAGAACCAGGACGACCATCAGATGAGGTATGGAGCGGTTGGCGACAAGCAGGGTTCGCGCAAGAAGCCGGACCAACCGGTGGGGTGCGGTGTTGGTGGCTGCAAAGAAGGCCAGCAACAGTGCCAGCGCACCCCCGACAACGGTGCCCAGAAACGCCATGGCCAGCGTATCGACCAGAGAGAGTAAGATCGATTTCTGGGTCCAGAGCAGCGAGAGATGAGGCGGCAACATCTGCTGTAGCAGGTCCACGACAAAACGGAAGTCCACCTCAAAGCTGGCTGGAGTCATACCGAGAAAGGCGAACAGGAGCCAGAGAAGGACGCAGACGGCGGCCAGCGACAAAACTCTGAGGCGAAGCTTGCGGGAAGGCAAGACTGCGGCCTGCACTCCGGTGCTCATCGCAGCACTCCTTCACCGAGAATGCGAGCGCGGAAGAAATCGGAGATACGCTCGGATATGAAAACCAGCACGAGGGTAAGTAGTGTGGCCAGGCAGGCGCGCTGGTAATTCATCGCGTTCATTGCGGTCATCATGATGAATCCAATGCCGCCGGCGCCAACCGCACCGAGTATTACCCCTGCGCGCACGTTGAATTCAAAGCGGAACAATCCATTGGCTAGCAGCGCGGGAAAGATCTGCGGAATTACTGCGTAGCGAATTATCTGCGAGCGCGTGGCGCCGGTAGCTGCGACAGCCTCCAGCATGCGCGGCTCAATCTCTTCGATGGCATCTGCCAGGAGCTTGGCCAGCATTCCGATGCTGCTGAAAGAAAGCGCAACGAGGCCGGGGATCGCGCCGAGACCGAAGACCGCAACGAGAAGCAGCATTTGAACAATCTCTGGAAGTCCGCGCTCAAGTGCGATAAAGGAACGCATGGCCAGACGAAGCGGCTTAGGCGCGAGATTCGTGGACGCAGCGAGCGCGCAGGGCAGCGAAAGGCACATGCCGAGAATGGTCGCGATGAGCGCCATCACAGCGGTAACGGCGAGGGGCTGCCACATCTCCTGCAGGCTGTCCCACTCGGGCGGAAAAAACATTCCGAGCAGAGAAATGCCTTTAAAGATGCCGGTGGTGAAGGTGTGCAGGTCCACATCGCAGCGCCATGCCGAAAAAAGCGTGAGCACAAGGATCAGCAGGGCGGCAATTGTTCGCCTGCGACGCTGGGTTGCGCGTCCATGCTTCCATTCAAGGAGCGTGGGTTGAGGATGCATGGAAGCCGAACCGGAGGCACTCACTAGACGTGAACCCCCTGATGCAAGCTCTGGTGCAAAGCGGGTTGCATTGCGGGCTCAAAGAGAGGTGGCTGTCCAGCTAGATCAGCCGCGGCAACATCGGATTCGCTGTTGTGGTCTCCGTAGATGCTCTCCAATTTTCGTGAGGAGAGCTGCGCAGCGCCATCGTAGACCACCTGGCCTGCTCGAATGCCGATGACACGTGTGCAGTAGCGCGCGACGATCGCCGGCTGATGAAACGCGCCAATGACTGGGGTTTCGCGCGATAGAGGCAGCAAAATCGACATGATGGCTTCGGCGTTGCGTGGGTCGAGGCTGGATATCGGCTCGTCGGCGAGGTAGATAAGCGGTCGCTGATAGATGGCGCGCGCAATCGAGACGCGCTGCTTTTCGCCACCGCTGAGCGAGCCGGCAAGTCGCGCGGCGCACGAGGTCATTTTGACGCGGTCCAGAGCATCCATCGCCTCGTGGGCTTCGGAGTCAGTGAAGCCGACGACCCAGCTTCGCAGCGGATGGATGTGGCCGAGCCTGCCCAGCATCACGTTTTCAAGAACTGTGAGCCGCTCGACCAGATTCGAGCCCTGGAAGATTAGGCCGATGTGTCGCCGCGCGCGGCGCAACTCTTTCGCGCCCACCTCAGTGGTGCGATAGGTTCGGCTGCCGGGGCCGGTGAGCGTGATCTCGCCGGAGGTTGGCTTGGTAAGTCCGACGATGCAGCGCAGGGTGAGGGATTTGCCGGCACCACTGGAGCCGAGTATCGACACGAACTCACCGCAGCCGACGGAGAAACTAACGTTGTCGACCAAACGATTGCCGCTGGGAAGTTGTACGACGAGTTTGGATATCTCAAGCATGGGAGCTCAATTCTCCGCGAAGTTGAAGTTTTTGACTTGCGCGGCGTATTTGCGCAGGCCGTCATAATCGGCATCCGTCACCGGGACATTCACCGATCCGCTCCATGGTGTATGAAATGTCTGCATGTAATTCGCCCAGAGGGCCGGATCTTTTTGAGGCAGAGAGATTAATGCGGCCTGAATCTGCTGCTTCAATTTTTCGGGAAGATTCTTTCGAACGGTGGTGCATGAGTTCGGAATCAATTCAGATCGCCAGATGATGCGCACGGAGTCCGGCGACATCTTGTGTAGGGCGATCAGACGGATCATCACCGACTCCATATATGCGCCTGCATCCACCTTGCCTGATACGATCGTCATTGCAGCCGCCAGATGATTGCCGGCGAAAACCACCTTTTTGAAATCGGTATCAGGATTGATGCCCATCGATTGGAGACCGACCCGCGGATAGAGGTAGCCGGAAGTGGATGCGGGATCGGCGAAATCAAAAACCAGATCTTTTGCATGAGCCTTCAGGTCGGCCATGGAATGGATCGGGCTATTCTTTGGCACGGCGATTACCGACCGGTATCCGCCCCTGGAGCCATTGGGAAAGCCGCGCGCGACGATGGCTTCTGCTCCGGCTTTTTGTGAGGCAAGGATGTAACTCAAGCCGCCATAGGTCGCGATATCCACTTTCTGGGCGCGCATTGCCTCGATGGTCGAAGCATATGTATCCACCTGTATCAGCTCGACGGGGATATGCAGTTGGCTCTGAAGATATTTGCGCATTTCGTCGTAGCGGAAGGTGCCTCCCTGCAACTCCTCCATCTGCGGCGAGTACGCATAGCGCAGAACTTTCGGCCAGCTATCGCTTGCGTTGCCCGGCTTGCAGCCGTTGAGCGACAGGCAGAGCAATGAAAGCAGAATGGGAAACAGGTAGAGCTGCCAATTGCGTCCTGTGCGGGAAGTGAGCGATGCGCGCATATCTAGTTCTCTAGAAAATTGAACTGCTTGAGCTGCAACGCATAGTGACGAAGGCCGTTGTACGTTGCGTCGGTGACGGGGATGTAAGTGGTGCCGGGCGAATTTGTGTAGACGCTCGTGCTCAACTCATTCCAAAGCGCGGGATTCCGCTTTTGCATGTTCAGGTATGCCGCCTGAATTTGTTTTTTGAGGTCCTCGGGAAGATTGCCGCGGACTGCGATCGGCTCACTGGGAATCTGGCTGGACGCCCAGATGACACGGACGTCGCCGGGCTTCATCTTTCCTCGCGCTATGAGCCGTGTCATGTAGGCTTCATCGAAGGCGCCGGCATCCACTTTGTGCGACTCGATGGCCAAGAGGTCAGCCAGATGCCCGTTGGCATAGATCACCTTGTTGAAATCCTTCTCGGGATCGATGCCCATGTTCTGCAACTCGACACGCGGATACAAATTGCCGGAGGTGGACGCCGGATCGGCAAAGGCAAAGACAACACTCTTTGCGCGGGCCTTAAGTTCTTCGATGGAGTGAATGGGGCTGTCCCTGGGCACTGCAATGAGCGACCGATATCCGCTGATCCGGCCATTCGGATAACCGCGGGAGACAATGGCCTGTGCGCCGGCTTTTTGCGCGGCGATGATATAGGCAAGCGCGCCAAAGTGCGCGATGTCGAGCTTATTGGCGCGCATGGCTTCAATAGTTGCCGCGTACTGCTCCACCTGCACCAGATTCACAGGGAGATGAAGCTGGCTCTGGAGATACTGGCGCATCTCGTTGGTGTGTAGCATGCCGCCCTGAAGTTGCTCGGCCTGCGGCGAGTATGCATAGTGCAGTACCTTTGGCCAGCCGGTGCTCGCGTTGCTCGCCGTGCACCCGGATATTGCAAGGCACGCGAGCGCGACGAAAAGCGGAGCGAGACGAGACCAGAGGCGCTGCATAAACTCCTCGCTAGGCGTAGACAACTTCTTTCAGACGGCCGTTCTCGAGATGCAGAGAGCGGTCGGCCATGCGCGTGAGCGTGTGCTCGTCGTGAGTAATCAGGACGATCGATGTGCTCGAATTCTTCAAGTCGATCAACATGTCGATCACACCGTCCTTGGTCTTCAGGTCGAGCGACGCTGTGGGCTCATCGACCAGCAGGAAACGCGGCCGGGAGATGATGGCGCGGGCGATATTTACGCGTTGCTGCTCACCGCCGCTGAATGTAGCCGGGTACGCGTCCCAAAGTTCTTTCGGCAGGCTGAGCCGCTCGAAACATTCGCGGGTGAGCAACCGCGCCTCGTCGAGCCTTGCGCCGCGCGCAACCAACGCAGAAGCGACCACATCTATTGCCGGGACGCGGGGGATGACCTGCAGAAACTGCGAGCAGTAGGTGATCTCCGTTTTGCGCAGGCGGAGCACTTCGTGTTCCGAAGCGCTCGCCAAATCGATGGCGCGGGCGTCCTCGGCGTGATATAGGATGCGGCCGCTATTGGCACGGTAGGTGCGGTAGAGGCACTTCATCAGCGTAGACTTGCCGGAGCCGGTTTTGCCGGTGAGGCCGACGATTTCTCCTTCGTCCACCTCGAAGGAAACCTGGCGAAGCGCCTCGATTTGTTTCTCGTTGAGAATATGCATCTCGAAGCGCTTCTCGAGATCGACGACTTCCAGCAGCTTTCCCATCGGTTCCTCTTTTCTTATTCGCCGGCGCTTTAAAGCAGCGAGCTGACGAGCAGCTGTGTGTAGCCGTGCTGCGGATCCTGCAGAATCTGGTCGGTGAGACCCTGTTCCACGATCTGGCCATGCTTGAGCACCATAGTGCGATCCGTCAGCATGCGAATCACTCCCAGATCGTGCGAGACGACGATCATCGAAATGCCCATTTCTTCCTGAAGGCTGCGAATCAGATCCAGAACCTTGGCTTGCACCGAGACGTCGAGGCCACTGGTCACTTCGTCGAGCAGCAGCAGAGGCGGGTTGTTGGCGATGGCCTTCGAAATCTGCACTCGCTGCTGCATGCCGCCGCTGAAGCGCGCCGGCGACTCATCCATGCGCTTGACCGGCACTTCGGTGTGATTAAGCAGATTGGTGGCGCGGACGCGAATGTTGCCCACGTGAAAGACGCCGGCCATCAGCAGTTTTTCGGCGATATTGCCACCCGAGGAGAAGCGAAAGTTGAGCCCGTCACGCGGATTCTGATAAACCATGCCCATCAGATGATTGCGCATGTAACGCTTTCTTTGGTTGGAGAGATCGAAGATGTTCGTCTCGCCGTCCTCCACTGATCGGAACCAGGCTTCGCCCGAAGTTGTTGGTTGGTCGAAATAGAGCATCTGCACCAGCGTGCTTTTACCCGAACCGCTTTCGCCCACTACGCCGAGCACTTCGCCTGGATACAGGTCAAAGCTGATGTTGCTGCATGCGACAACGGCGCCGGTCTTGGGGCAAATATTCGAACTGAATTTAGGCCCAGTGCGCTCGCAAACATCAGGCGTAATCTCGCCGAAGATCTTGGTAAGATTGCGAACGCGCAACAGCCAGTTATCTTCCATCATTGCGGGTATCCTATTCCGGGTTCGTGAAAAGTCGCTGCGGCGGGCGCGGACCCTGGCGCACCTTATCGAGAAAATTGCTGTCGTTGATGACCCAGGAGCGGCTGAAGTCTTCGGCGTAGATCTGATCCATGAACGCCTTGTCCTGGCCCGAGGCGGAGCAATGGGCGCCGACGAATTCTTCGACCTTGAAGCGGATATCTTCAAATTCGAGCGGCTTGACCGGCGTGAACGGCGGAATGCAATGGATGCGCTTCTCGCGACCTGCGCCAAACAAATAAAGACAGCGCGCCATGCTTAGATTGGGCACGTCCCAGCTGGGAATGGGAGACGGCGTGGCGACGTAGCGGCCATTCACCATGATGGGATGCCCGGCGGCATTGCGCAGCGTACCGCTACGCACGTAAGCCTCATAGAGCGTGACCCAGATTTTCGCGTAGTCGGCCTCGGCATGCATCATGCGTGTTTTGGCCTCGAGTCTCTCAACGCTGCGTAGGGGCTCAGGCTGCGGAACCTGCAAGACCAAAATCTGTTTTTCGGTGAGAATCTCTTCAGGAACCCGGTGACGGCTTTGAATAATGGTGGCGAGAGCTGTGTCGAAGGTGACTGCGCAGCGGGCCATCTCCTTGATGAAAAGACGCAGGTTGCAGGCGTTGACGCTGGCGTCGCTGCCCTGGTCGATGACCTTGACCACGTCGTTAGGCCCGACCACCGACAAAGTAAGGTGCAGGCCGCCGGTGCCCCAGCCGCGCGAGATCGGCATCTCCGGCGACGCGTAGGGCACCTGGTAGCCGGGGATACAGACGGCCTTCAAGGTCTTGCGGCGAATTTCTTTTTTGGTGAACTCGTCGATGTACGCGTAATTGAAGTTCTCGCGGAATTTCCGATTTTCAATCATTGTCTTCCTCCGCGGCGCCAGTGCCCACAGCAACGCTCTCTCGCGACGCCTCTTTCAACCGTGCAACACGGCGCGCGCTTTCAAGGCCGGCCTGGAACGTGACATAGTGGGGTAATTTGAGGTGATTGGTGAAGCCGTAGGCTTCGATCACTTCCGTGTGATAGAGGACGAACTCCTGATTGTTGGCGGGGTTGTCTGGGTTGGGACTGCGTAGCGCGCTTTCGACCATACCCATGCAGATGCCCTTGGTTTCGTTCTGGCCGAAGCACAACCCGTAGCCGATGGAAAGTACCGGCTCTTCACCGCCGCTGCGGTTGCCGGCCTGTGCCGATCGGCGCCTTCCGCCGCCCACCATCTCGGTTTCTGTCACTTTGATCTTGCCCACATAGCGCTTGCGGCCGCGCCTGTCTACAATGCGAACCGGCACTTCACCCACGCGCAGCTCGCCCACAGTGCCATGCGAGTCGCCGAAGCCGCGCATGGTGCTGTAGGCCATGCACATCAGCGCGCCGGTCTCGGAGCGGGCAAGCATCTGCAGCACCGCCGAGCGTGGTACGGGGAATTTGATTGCCTCGCGTGTCACGTCGAAGACGCGGCGGTCTTCATCGGGGCGCGGCTGCCGGCTCATCAGGCCTTCGTTGAGGAAGATGTCGATGACTTTCTTATAGGTCGTCATGCCGTGCAGCTTGGCCGGATCAACTTCCTCGCGCAGCCCCTCGATGAATGTTTCGATGGAGCCGAGACTGGCGTTGAGCAGTGCTGGATTCAGAAGCCGGAAGGAGTAGTCTCTGGTGGGTCCGAGAATCTGGCCTCCGGGAATCTCGCGGAAGGTGGATGAGATGCGGCGATGCACGAACATTTCGCGCGTGTTGAGAGTTTCAGAGAAATACCGGCGCTCGAGCGTGGCGCGATAGGCGCGGAGATGAAATGCCGCCTCGAATGAGTCACCTTCCACCTGCAGCAGTGCCAGGGCCGCATGCTCAGGAGCGTAGAGCGAGCCCTCACCCATGGCGCGATCCACGGCGAGACGCATCTGCGTGCGTGCCTGGTCCACCCCGATCGGTTCGGTCCTTCCCTTCCAGCGGAAGTAATCGACCAACTTGTTCGCATTTTCAATGGCGTCTTGTCCGCCCTTGACCGCTACGTATCCCATCTCATACTCATTTCCGCAGCCTTATTCCGGCTGCCGCTAAACACGCTCGCAGCGAATGCGCGTTGTGCGAGGCAGAGCCAGCACGCATGGACCCGCCGAAAGACTGTCGCAGGTCAGGTAAGAATCGATGCCCAGAGGAAACTCGGTATTGTGTTTGCCCAGCGCCTCAAAGAGAGATTCGGTCGCGCCGGAGACGAATACTGCAGTCTGCGTCTCGATTCCCGGCCCCGTGAGGGTAAGTCGAATCGCGTTGGGCATGGGCGCGGGAGAAAGTCCCGCCACTTGCATAATCACCGTCGCGCCCTGCTCCGGAAAGGCGAGTGCACCTGTGCGGGCGCAATCAATCGCCTCAATGCGGTAGGGATCGGCGAGAAATACAAAATCGGCTTTCTCGACTGTTGCCGGCGCGGCGAGTGTTTCGCGGCGGAAGAACTCCACCGCGTCTTGCTCGCCATCAACAAGACAAAACATGGAATCGGCGCTGAGCAGCGTGAGGGCCAGAAATGCCGATGCGCGGTTGAGCTGCCGTGGGATTACGAGGCCGACATCGTCAAGCTGGCCGATGGTGCCGGGACGCGCGGTACAATCGAGCAAAATGCGGTAGTGTTTCTGCGCGTCAAATACCGGATCGTAAGGCGCCACAGCAGCGGGTGCGCTCATGCTTCCTCCATCAGCTTGAAGTCGACCTGCGTCTGGAGGATCAGATCGAACTCATCCCGATCGCGACGCGCAACTCTCTCGCCGTGCTCGCGCAGAAAGGATTCGATTTCCTGCGGGACGGCACGGCCTCCGTGCAGCAGCGCATCAACTACCGCGAGCGAATATGCCCGCACCGGCTCATCGCCGAGGCAAAGTCCGAATCCATCGAGACCGTCCACCGTCACTTCACACTCGGTGGTGAGCGCTTCGCCCAAATAGAACTTCTGCCCCTCGAGCGAGTCTTCGGCGGGAATCATAGTGAGGCAGATGGAAGGACTCTTGCGCACGGTTACGGTGTGCGATTGCTCGAGCCTGGAGACCAGCCGCTGCAACGACTGCAGCTCGCACTCACATAAGGTGTAATCGGGGCCAGCGGCGCTCATAGCGTGGGCGGCGGAACTCCCGTTCCCAGAACTTCCGTTCATGGATTCGCTGCTCATTGAATGAAAGTTGCTCCAATTTCCGGTTGGTTTGAATCGGCCCGGCTGCGCCAAAATGCCAAGAGATCAGAAGACGAAGGCGCTTTGAATCTGAACTGATACGTATACGAACGAGATGATCATGTCACGGCGCAGAAGAAATTGTTTTAAGACGGCGTGAAAAGCATGTAAAAGCCAGAGTTCTCGGATGTGACCGAACCGGGCGGCCGCGCCTTGGGTATGCAACATAAATTTCATAAACAATAATTCGTATACGTACTAATATGGAGACGTGCCGCCTACCCTCGCCAGCCACTTTGTGCAGAGCGAAGCCCGCGTTCCTGTCCACCGCCGCATCGGCTTTGTCTGGAATTACCTCAAGGTCCATCCGCGCTCCTTCGCCCTCGGCGTAATGGGTATGGTAGGCCGGGATGGTGTTGCTTTCGCCATCCCTTTGCTTATTCGTGCGGCCATTCGCGCGCTTACGCACGCGAGCAGCAATCCCCACGCTATTTCGAACATTGCGTGGATCAGCTTGGGCATAGTGGCCGTGGCCATTCCCCGGTCCGGTTTTCAGACGCTAGCCCGCCTTCACCTCATCGGCACCTCGCGCAGCGTGGAGTACGCTATGCGCAAGGATCTGCTGACGCATCTGTTTCGCCTGGATGCATCGTTCTGGGGGCACACGCGCTCGGGTGATGTGATGGCCTCGGCCACGAATGACCTGAATGCTGTTCGGATGATGCTCGGGCCCGGCATGGCTTCTCTTTTGGAATCGCTGATCGCTCTTCCGGTCGCGATTGTGGTTATGGCCTCGGTGAACTGGCGGTTAACCTTGGCGGCAATGCTGCCTTCTCCTCTCGCGGTGTTCCTGCTGATGTGGTTTGGCGCAATAATTCGCCGAAGGTTCGACAGGATTCAGGCGCTGTTTTCCACAATGAGCGCGGCGGTGCAGCAAACGATCGCCGGCGCGCGCGTGGTGCGCTCCTTTGTCCGGGAAAAGTCCGAGCAGGATCGATTTGAGGGGATGAACCGGTCGTACGTGCGGTCGAACTGCATACTGGGTCTCTATTCCAGCACGCTCGATCCGCTGCTGACGTTCATCACTGGAATTTCGACGCTTATTGTGCTGTGGTACGGCGGCGCGCTGGTACTAGCTCATAGGCTAAGCGTGCCCAACTTCGTCATGTTCACCACCTATATGGCTATGCTGGTGCGACCCATCTCTTCGCTCGGCCGTGTGGTGAACATGATGCAGCGGGGAATGGCTTCAGTAGCCAGGCTGCAGCTGCTCTTCGACGAAACACCGGAGATCGACCCGGGCCACTGGCTCGAGCCGGGTGCCAAGCACAGGCACGATTCCGGATCTGCGGGTGGCATATCGCTGCGCAACGTGAGCGTCTTTTATGGTGCGCATGCGGCCCTCAACACGATTGATCTGGAGATTGCTGCCGGCTCCACCCTCGCCATTCTCGGCGAATCCGGAGCCGGCAAGAGCACGCTGGTGAAGTTGATTACGCGAACCATCGATCCCGGCGAGGGTCGCGTGTGCTTTGACGGGATGGATTGCCGCAAGATGCCCGTCGCGGCCGTGCGCGCGCTGGTGGGCGTAGTGCCGCAGGAAACATTCCTGTTCAGTATGACGCTTGCGGAAAACATTGCTCTCGGCGTAAAGGAAGTGTCGGAAGAGGAAATCCGGCAGGCGGCGACAATCGCCGGGCTCGATCCTGACCTGGCAGCTTTGCCGGAGGGCTTTGACACCGTCGTCGGCGAGCGCGGCATCATGCTCTCTGGCGGCCAAAAGCAGCGTATCGCCATCGCCCGAGCGATTCTCAAGAACCCGCGCATCCTGGTGCTTGACGATGCGCTTTCAAGCGTGGACTCCGTGACGGAGCAGCGGATTCTTGCCCATCTCAAGAGCCTGATGGCCGAACGCACTACGATCCTGATTACACACCGCGTGGCGACGGCCATGCAGGCCGACCATATCATTCTTCTCAAACACGGCCGCATCGAGGAGCATGGCACGCACTTCGACCTGCTGGAAAAAGACGGCCACTACGCCCGGCTGGCACGCTTGCAGGTGCTCGAAGAAGAACTGGAGGTTATGTGAGTGCTCCGGCAATCAGCCAGCCGCTCCGGCATGCCGGACGAGCCGGCTTTCACGACGAAGCCATCGGCCAGGTGCGTGATTGGTACCTGCTACTCCGGCTTTTGCGGCTGCTGGTTCCTTATTGGATTGCCGTTGCAGCTTCGCTTGTCTGCTCGCTTACTTCCACGCTTTTGCAGATTCTGAACCCGCTGGTGATTTCTGTCGCTATCGACGTCTACTTCCTGGGCCATCGCGCCGAAAGTGGCGCGTTTGTGGCTTGGCTGCCACAGGCCTCCACTCCCGGTCTCGCACTGTTGTCACTCGTATATCTGGGCGTGCTCGCGCTCATACTACTCATCGACAGCACGCAGAATTTTCTGGCGCAATGGACGGGCCAGAAGGCGATGGCAGATCTTAGGCGCCAGTTGCTCCAGCACCTGCATCGGCTGCCTATCAGCTATTACGACGTGACTCCTGCAGGACGGCTGGTAACCCGCCTGACGACGGACGTGGAGGCACTGAATGATCTCTTCGCCAACGGAGTGGTGGCGCTGTTGGCCAATGCCGTGATGACTATCTTCTTTCTGGCCGCCATGCTGCGGGTGAATGCGCATCTAACGCTGGTGCTGGCCGCAGTCATCCCGGTATTTCTGGTTCTTTCAACCGTCTTTCGGCAGATCATCACGAAGAGCCAACAACGGGTCCGTATTTTGCTGGCTCGTATCAATGCATTCATCGCCGAACATGTGAATGGCATCTATGTGGTGCATCTGTTCAATCGCCAGCTTCCCAGCCTGGAAACCTTTGACGGAATCAATCGCGAACACATGGAGGCGTCAAAGGAGTGGGTGACGGCCAACGCGTGGTTCATGCCTTCTGTCGAGTTGCTGGGCACAATCTCGCAGGCGGGTTTGCTTATCGTGGGTGCGTATCTACTTCGTGGCGGTCATCTGACCATCGGTACGCTGGTGGCATTCCTGCAATACGGAAGCCGGTTTCTGCGCCCCATTCAGGAAATCAGCGAACGATATGGCATTCTGCAAACGAGCATTGTTTCAGCCGAGAAGGTGTTTGCGCTGCTCGACACCGAAGCCCTGGAGGAACTGCCTGCATCTGCCCTGGCGAAGCCGGAAGGTGCAGCCATCACGTTTGAGAACGTATGGTTCGCCTATAAGCCTGGCCGCTGGGTGCTGAACGATATCAGCTTTCATGTCCGGGAAGGCGAGATGCTGGCGATCGTCGGCCATACGGGCGCAGGCAAGACCACGCTCAGCAATTTGCTGCTGCGCTTTTACCGGCCGCAACGCGGCGTCATTCGCATTGGCGGCGTGAATGTTCAGGAGATGCATTCCTCTGACTTGCGCCGGCTGTTTGGCGTTGTGCTGCAGGACACGTACGTGCGCGAGGGAACGATCCTCGACAACATTCGCTTCGGTTCTGAAACCCTGGGCGAAGAGGACGCGCGGCGCGCGGCCCAGGAGATTGGACTGGATGCGATGCTGGAGCATCTGCGCGATGGTATCGAGACCTGGGTGCACGAACGCGGTGATAATCTTTCCACCGGTCAGAAGCAGATGATCGCATTTGCCCGCGCACTGGCACACGATCCGCTCTTCCTGCTGCTCGATGAAGCGACCGCAAATATCGATCTCGAGACCGAAGCACGCATCCGTGCAGCCATGGGCCGGCTGTTGCGCGGCAGGACGTCCATCCTCATTGCGCACCGGCTATCCACTGTGCTCACCGCGGACCGCATTCTGGTAATGCACAAAGGCAGAGTGGCGGAATCGGGCAATCACGAGCAGCTTATGGAACTACGCGGCCTGTACTGGCGGTTGTTTCAGATTCAGTTCGGCTTTCAAAATGCGACGCAGGCGACTGCGGGAATACCAGAACCCAACGGCGCCGTACAATCAGGCCGCGCCTCGTCAAACGGTTATGCTTACGAGCATGCGCAATAGTTTAAGTCAGGACTCGGCAACGATGTCAGAACGAAATGGAAGCACATCCCGGTACAGTATCTATTTTTCTCCGGCTCCCGAAGCCCGTCTACATGAATTGGGAAGCAGGTGGCTGGGACGCGATGCCGTCTCCGGAAAATTTCTCGATCCTGGTTTACCTCCTCATCTGAGTCGCGAACACTGGCTGGAGGTTACCGAGAGCCCGCGGCGTTATGGATTTCATGCAACGCTCAAGCCGCCGTTCCGCCTGGCCGAGGGCGCGCGGTTGGAGGATTTGCAAGCCGCACTGCGCGATTTTGCGACGGCACATAACGGATTCGAAGCGCCTGCGCTCGCAATAGGAATACTCGGGAACTTTCTTGCACTCACGCTCGTGGAACCAAGCGGGCAGTTTGCCCGCCTCGCGGCCGAGTGCGTCGCCCAATTCGACAGAT
Organism: Acidobacteriaceae bacterium; assembly: GCA_030049955.1. The sequence continues at coordinate 12,480 of JASIJX010000177.1, read as the reverse complement.
TTCGGGCTAGCTCGACTGCAGAAGAGTTGGACCGGCGTTTGAGCAATGGACTATCGGCGCGCGAGCGGGAACACGTTCTTCGCTGGGGTTATCCATATGTATTTGATACATGGAAGTTCCACATGTCGCTCACCGCATCATTGCCTGCACAGGCGTTGCAACCGCTCGAACAGCACCTGCGCGAACGCTTCGCTTCAATCAACCCGCAGCCATTGGCTGTGGATTCGGTTTGTATCTTTCACGAGTCGCAGCCCGGGGCTCCATTTCGCGAGATTGACCGCGTCTCCCTGAGGTCTCGATGACAACTGCTCTTCAAGTGGATCCCTGGAAACCATGCGACCTTCGCGGCTCGTATCCTGACTTGGTTTCTCCCGGCTTATTCTGCGATATCGGCTCCGCTGTGGGCACGCTGCTTGAGCCGGGAGCGCTGGTGGTTGCTGGTGGGGATTTCAGGCTCAGTACTCCCGATTTGAAAAGCGCACTCATCGAGGGGCTCGCCCGCGCCGGCGCGCGTGTACTGGATGCGGGCCTGCTCCCAACGCCCGTGGCCTACTTTGCCGCGCAACACCTGCGCGCGGATGCGATGCTGATGGTCACGGCATCGCATAATCCGCCCGCGGATAACGGACTCAAGCTTATGTTGCAGTCGGCGCCGATGACACCGGAAAAGCTGCTGGAGATTCGCGCGCTGGCTGAGTCACGCGCTCTCCGCGCAGATATGGGGAGCGCGAGCGGGCGCGTCGAAAAAATGGACCCGCGGCCTGCTTATGTGCACTGGATATTGGAACGCTGGCGGCATTTCCAGGGATGCGGACCGATGCGCGTGGTACTCGATGCGGGGAACGGCGCGTGGTCGGAGATAGCACCCACGGTGTTTCGCACGCTTGGCTTTTCAGTGGATTGCATCTCGTGCCTCCCGGACGGAAATTTCCCTGATCGCTCGCCGGATTGCAATAGTGCAGAGAATCTTTCGCGCTTGCGTGAAGTGGTGCGCGCCCTGGCCGGCGCAATCGGCATCGCGTGGGATGGTGACGGCGATCGCGTGGCTTTTGTCGACGAGGAGGGCAGCTTCGTCTCCGCAGATGAAATTTCGATTCTGCTTGCGCACGCTCTTCTGCTCGAGCAGACAGACGGCGCGAACACGAAAATGGTGGTGGATATCAAGTGTTCTGACGCCGTTGGCCGGGCGATTCTCACACGCGGAGGAATGCCGTTGCTGGAACGCACGGGGCATGCATTCATGCGCAGCCGGGTGGCCGCCGAGGGCGCGTTGCTTGGCCTGGATGCCTGCGGACATTATTTCTTTAGTGAATTGAATGGCGGCGATGATGGATTGTTTGCCGCTCTTTTTCTGCTCGATCAGGTTCGTAAGCGGGGTGAGTTGCGAGATCTTCGCCGATCATTGCCGCGCATCTTCAGCACGCCGGAGATTCGCATTCCCGCCACTGTGCTGCCCTATGCGATGGCCTGTGACGTCTTAGCCGGCTTGATGCCAGATGCGACCATTACACGAATTGATGGAATGCGCTTTGCAACGGGAGATGGAATTGTCCTGGTGCGCGAGTCGGGCACCGAGCCAGTCCTTTCATTACGCATCGAAGGCTTCTCCTCAAACGGATACGAGCGGATGATAGCGCAATGCGTGCACGCGTTGCCGGAAGCTGCTATGCAACTCGGCCGGGCAATTGTTGAAACCGGCGCACTCTGAATTTATTCAGCATTTTCTCCCACAAATGGAGGTACCAAAATGACCACGACACCCGCACCAATCTTGGACACCGCGCCCAATCGGCCCGAAGAGCAGGGGCAACGCCACAAACAAGCGCTCGGACTCGAACCGCGCGTTGATCCTTCGGCGCGCGTCCGCAACTGCAAGCTGGGCATTTACACGTCGGTCGGCCCGCGCACCTCGATGAACGAGTCGACCTTCGGAGACTACTCTTACGTCGTGCAGGACTGCAGCATCGTCTGGGCCGATATCGGAAAGTTTTGTTCCATCGCCGCCACCACGCGGATTAACCCTGGCAACCATCCTATGTGGCGCGCGGCGCTGCACCATTTCACCTACCGCAGCGAGTCATACGGCTTTGCAGTCGATGATGACGGGGAGTTCTTCGAATGGCGCGCGGCTCACCGCGTCGTGATGGGCAATGATGTGTGGATCGGCCACGGCTCGACGATTCTTCCAGGAGTCAAGATTGGCACGGGAGCTGGAATCGGCGCGGGAGCGGTAGTCTCGAAAGATGTACCCCCGTTTGCCATCGTAGGCGGCGTGCCAGCCAGAATCATCCGTTATCGTTTCGATGAGACAGTGCAGGAAAAGTTGATGAACCTGGCGTGGTGGGACTGGCCGCGCGAGAAGCTGGAAGTCGCCTTGCCTGATTTTCGTACGCTCAGCGCTGAGGAGTTTATTGAAAAATACGCGAAGTAACTGGGTGCGGCCGATCAACTGACGCTACGCCGTTCGTTCCCGCAGAGTTCGAGATAGACGTCACGAATTTCCTGCGCACGAAAGACGCTGTAGAACGGGGCGCCGAGGGCGGCGGCCTCGACTGCAGGGCGGCCGCCTGCCTCTTCTCTCTCAACGAGGCAGACGACCCCGATGACTCGCATGTGGGCTTCGGTCGCGGATCGTATGGCAGTGACGATCGATGCTCCCGTGGTGCAGGCATCGTCCACAATGACGACCGCCGCGCCGGGCTCGCAAAAGCCCTCGATGCGTCGTCCCGCTCCGTGTTCCTTGTGTTGCTTCCGCACCAGGAATCCATCAATTGCTGTTGCTCCCGGTGAGTCATTCAATAGCCACGCGCTCGCCGCGGAAACGTTGCATACCACGGGATCGGCACCCAGAGTCAACCCGCCGACAGCCCGGGGTGATAACTGCTTTTCGTGAAGCAGATCGAGAATAACCAGTCCCGCCAGCCGTCCACCTTCAGCAGAGAGAGTTGTAGTTCGGCAGTCGATATAGTAATCGCTCGATCTGCCTGCGGAGAGGCGTGTTTCGCGAAATCCAAAGGATCTTTCCGCCAGTATCGCCAGCAAAGTTCTCTTGCAATCCTCGATCATGTAGTCCTCTAACGGTCAATCGCTTCATGCAACGCGCTGCCCTTCGCGCCAGATCGTCGTTGCGATTGGAATGCAATGAGATATTTTTACGCGGACGAGATCGGCGCGCTTTCCGATATCGATAGTGCCGCGGTCATCGAGCCCGACCATGCGCGCCGGAGCCAGACTCACCATGTTGATGGCATCATGCAGCGGCATACCGAGTCTTTCCGTCAACAGGAATGCGCCGTGCAACATGCTCGAGGGCACGTAATCCGAGGCGAGCGCATCGAGCAGGCCGTTGCGTGCGAGCTCTTCAACCGACACGTTGCCCGAGTGTGACCGGCCGAGAACGACGTTTGGCGAGCCTGCCACGATCTGCATTCCCTTTGCACGCGCGGCTTCGGCGGCCATTCTCGACGTTGGAAATTCGGAGATGCCGATCCCGTCGGCATGCGACTCCTCCACGTGCTCCACGGTCGTGTCGTCGTGGCTTGCGACGGCAACGCCGTGGCCGGCCAACATCGCAAGTACCTTAGCTCGGTTCTCCCCCGAATACTTTTCGCAGCGCTCTTGAGCCGTCCGGAGAAATTCGTCAATCTGGTCCTGGGTGAGATGGAAATCCTTCTTCTCCATCGCCACGTATTTTTCCAGGTCGCGCCATTGCCGCTGTCCCGGCGTATGGTCCATTACCGACACAAGTCGTACCCTCGGGTTCGGATAGACGGACGCGAACATGGCGGGCATCTCTTCCGTGGAGACCTCGGCGCGCAGGTGCAGATAGTGATCCCCACGAAGAATGCCTCCACCCTGGCAGACACGCATTTCGCCTATTATCTTTTTCAGCGTGTCGATGCTGCGTCCCCCGCCTACATAAAGCGAATCACAGATGGTCGTAATTCCTGCTGCAACCATCTGCGCGTCATGGGCCAGCAAAGCCGCAATTACCGGCCAGTCGGCGTTGTTGCGCGGGCGCACGTGACGGTCAAAGTTGTCAGTGTGGAGATCGATCAGGCCGGGGATCAGGTGGTCGCCTTCGAGGTCGAGTGCCGGCCCATTGTGGTGTCCGGGGTCGATAGCGGTAATGACTCCATTTCGAACATGCAGTGCGCCTTCGAAGGTTTCAGATGGTGTGACGATTCTTGCGTTCTTGAACGTCAGTTCGACTGGCGTCACGTTTGACCTCAATTGTGAGTATCGTTCTGGAAGATGAATAGATGAAGAAATGCCGTTGGCGGCTGAAGCCGCCGACGCAGACAAGAAGGTTTAGAAGGTGAATCGAGCACTTATCTGCACTTCGCGCGGATTGTTGCCCTGGGTTTGGGGGTTGTAGCCAAAGTTTGTATCCGATACGCCAACGTCCGGAGAGCCAAAGACCACCGTGTTCAGAGCATTCAGCGCCTCCATGCGAAAGGTGGCGCTCATTCGCTCGCTGATCTTTGTTGTCTTGGCAAGGAACAAATCCGTATCCCAATAGTTCGGGTTCCGAACGCTCGATAGATAACGGGGAGCGTTGCCGAAAACATAGGGATTAGCCGTTCCGACGCTATGAGTAGTTTGTCCAGGCTGCATAAAGGCGTTGTAGTTGAAGCTCGGGCGGACTCCGTTCAGAGCTGGCAATCCCGCGGTATTGGTGACGCTTTGTCCAGGAACCAGTTCGGGACGCATGACCGAACTGCCCAGCAGAGCGCTGCCCAATTGAATAGGCGATGTTAGTTGCAGAGGCTGACCGGTGCTGAACTGGTAAGTTCCGCCTAGCGACCAACCGCCCACAACGTAACTCGCGAAGCCGCTGTTTAAGAACGTCTTCTGCGGCCCAAACGGTAGTTCGTACACGGTGCTCAACCGCACCACGTTGGGCTGATCCAGGTCGGCGATCGACTTTTCGCAGGCGAGACAGCCGTTGTCCTGGATGCTCGCTGTAGTCCCACTTTCTCCGACGTTGTCGATCATTTTGCTGTGGGTATAAGCCAACAACATCGAAAGACCCTGGCTCATTCGGTGCTCCACCGTCAATTGGCCAGCCTCGTAATTCGAATGTCCCCATCCCACGTTCAGAGCTTCGAAGCCCGTGAACTGTGGGAACGGGCGAAGCAGATAGCCTTCCTCCACTGTGCTCTTGCTCAGAACCGAGCTAGAGTCGGTGATGATGTTATAGAAGGGATTGCCTACGGTTGCGGTCAGGGCGCTTCCCAGCGCCAGGTCCGCGTCCGTGAGCTGGCTGTATTGAACCGCGCCGTACAGGTGAACTCCAACGCTGCCCGCATATGCGGCAGTCACAACGAGATTTCCGGGCAGTTGCCGCTGCACATCGAGAGACCAGACCTCCTGGTAGGCATCGCTCTGCTGGCGCAAATCGCCGCTGATGCTCTGACCCAACTCTATGCTGAGTGGGCCGTTGCCGGTATTGTTTCCAGCGATCGGGGACGGGTTGTTGCCATACGGAGCCGGCAACCCGGAAGGAAATGGATTTGAGAGGTTATTCAAGGAGCTGTACCCATTGGTTGCGGCGTCAATCGATGTGGATTTTCGTGTGAACCCATACGAAGCGGGATTCGTTTGATAAGTCGCGGTTGGATGATAGAAGATGCCTGCTCCGGCATGAATGACCGTCTTCTGATCGAGCGAATATGCAATCCCCAACCGCGGCTCGAAATGCGTCTTGCTGGGAATCTGCAAGTTGCGACTCTGGCCGTTGAGTCCCACAATCCCCACTCCGCCCACCAGACTTGAAGAGGAGACATATGAATTGGCGGGAACCTGAGATGCGATGGCCGATGGATCCGTGGTGTCAAGGTAGCTTAGCTCGTTGGCGTTTGACTGGTCGGCTCCCTCCACACTATAGCGAAGGCCATAGGTGACGGTGAGATTGTGCGTCATCTTATAGGTGTCCTCAGCGAAGAATCCGTAGTACTTGTGCCTGAAGTTCACCCTTGGGGCATAGCCGCTGGTCACTGTGGCCTGGCCCAGCAGAAGTTCCGCAATCGCATTGCCGGTCGTTGACGTGACCGAGTTAGCGTAGGGCCCGCCCGTAAAGGTTCTCGAGGTATTTACCGTCAGGAGTTGTGGATCGAAAAGCTGGTCGGGGTAAAATCTGAGGTCCGCACCGAGCTTAAACGTGTGCGCGCCCTTCAACCACGTCAGAGCAGGGGCATATTGGTAGACCGCGTTCGGGTTACGCTCGTAGGGCTCCAAATTGCCGATCTGGCCGAGCTGGTTGGTGGTGGCCACCACTTCAGGCGTGAAGCTCGCCGTGACACCGGGCGCCGCATTCGCAGGAATACCAAACGGAGCTGTTCCCATCGGATTTACGGAGCCGCGATGCGATTCCATGCGTCCCCACGAAACATGGTGGTCGAAGATCATCCGGGGCGAGATCGTCCATGTATGATCGACAACGATATTGCGGAGGGGAAGAAGATTGTTGCCGTAGATTGGCGTAAGGCTCGTCGCTCCGTACTTCTGAATGAGCGGGTTGTTGGCGTTGCTTTGCTGCGCAAACACCGGGGCGTAAATAATGTTGTTATCATTGAAGTCAATGTGTCCAAAGATGCTCTGCGTGTCGGACAACCTGTGGTCGATGCGGACATCATAGCTGTAATCTTTGTCGGCGGTCGTCGCAGATGAAAAATAATTGTTCTCATCGCTGCCACCTACGCCAGATTGATTCGGCGTTGGATAAAGCGCCAAGAGTGACTGGGCAACAGGGTTGAGCGAGCTTGGATTCAGCACGTTGTATCTACCGTCGTAATATGCCGGGCAGCGATAGTAGCCCGCCTTCGTGGTTGTGTACGTCTTGCCGTCTGGGCATGAGTAGGTTGAATTTGCCGGTTCGGAAACCGCCGTGCTCGGGTCATAGATTGTGTTCAGAGATCCATTTGAGTTGAAGGTCTGCGAGAAGTCGCCCGACTTTTCAAGCGCGGTGGGCACCGTCGAGGTAAAGCCGGTTCCGCCAAGCGTCAGGCCAGGGAAGTTGTCGAGGAGCTCTTCGTAGCTGCCAAAGAAGAACGTCTTATTGCGCCCATGGTAGAGGTGAGGAATCGTAACCGGTCCACCAATCATTCCGCCGAACTGGTTTCTTCCAAAGGAAGCTTTTGGCTGTCCCGCGTAATTGGCATTCCAGCCCGCCGCGTCCATGGCAGCGTTGCGGAAATACTCCCACGCGCCTCCGTGAAATTCGTCGGTGCCAGACTTGATGCTATAGCTTTGCAGACCGCCACCGGTGTGACCGAATTCCGGAGCGTATGCGGCGGTGTAGATCTTGAATTCCTGCACCGAATCCAGATTCGGAATGGCGCCTGCCGCGTGGGTGTCGTAAAAGACGGTATTCGCCGCACCGTCGATCGTTATCTCCGATTCGCCGGCTTTCGTTCCTTCAATATAAAAGGTGTTGGTGGTGCTCTGTGAGGAGAAGTTCGTTCCCGCTGTCAGAGAGTTGCTCTGCACCACCCCGGGCGTGAAGTTCGTCTCCTGAAAAGGGTTCCGTACATCGAGCGGAATGTTTGCAACCAGTTGCTGCTCCGTAACCGTGCCGCGGTCAGCGTCCTGCGTGTCCAGTTCCGGCGGCGCACCCGTTACCTGTACCGACTGGCTCACCGAGCCTACGGCGAGTACCGCATTTACCACCCTGTTGGAACCAAATTCCAGCACGATATCGGATTCGGTCCAACTCTGATACTTGGGAGCCGTGATGGTGAGCTGGTAATGGCCGGGCGCTACCGGCGGCAGAATGTAGTTTCCGGCCGCGTCGCTGGCGGTCGTGTATCTGATCTGCGTTGACGGCCGCAGCAACGTGATTTCCGCGCCGTTGACTGCAGCTCCGCTGACGTCGAGCACTTGGCCGCTGATGGTCCCGCTTTGCGCGTGCAGATTGACGGGCAGCAGGGCGGCGAGGACAAGCAGTGCTGCACATAGGCAGATTCTCTTTCGGCAAAGAGCAGTTTGCATTGCATGGCTCCTTCGAAGAAGGTGTTGGTTGCGGTTCGTCATAATTGCGCAGCGACAAGAGCGTCCTTTGTTTGCGGTCAACTTTGCAATAGCCTGCAGGAGCCGCCGTCGTCGAGACAGGCTCCGGGCTTACACCCGGCATTCGGGCACAAACCAGTGCGTAGACCTCCGTGCGATCCGCGCGGAGTGAATTCCTTCAAAAACTGTGATTGCGCGGCGGCCGGTATGCCGCTTCTGCGCCTGGCGAGCCGAACTCGACTTGCAAAAGAAACTTTGCTTTCTGGAGCCCGATTGAAGGCAGTTTACTCAGCCGAGTGTTTCTGGAAGGTAACGGGGCGATAAAAAGTTCGTTTGCGAAGTATTTAAAAAAGTGTGCATTGTGGCTACTCGGGCTGGCGCTTTGCTATACTGCGACAAACGCCAGTTGCAGCGCTGGAGAACATGACAAGTCGCACTGTGGCAAGTACTTGGCTGTCATGGGCCCACGGCTGATTTGCACCGGAATATGGGCAGCAGCGGAATGCCGAGGTCAGTGCCGTTTGACACTACCTTTCCCACACGAGCGATTGCGCAGCGGCCGCATTTTAAAAGCCGCCCTGGGAGGTCATTTTGGCGAATGCGAATCCTATTGATACGCAGCCTGGCACAGATCGTGCGGGCTTGCCGGTTCCATCGCCGGATGGGTCGCTGCATGATGGATCGCTGCATGTGGTGCGCCGGTTACGCCGCGCGTTTCTCTCCATCTGCCGCTGCGGCGACGTAATGTTCAGTCCCTATCGGCTCACCACCGAACAGTATGCGCTGATGCGCGCCGTCCAGAGGGAGCCGGGCGTTCGTCAGGTTGATGTGAAGGATCGCATCTTTGCCGAACCCAACACCGTGACGGCCATGGTGAACCTGCTCGAACGCCGCGGCATTCTTCGCCGCAGGCCCAGTCCGGTTGACGGCCGGGTGCGCCTGCTCTACCTAACCGCCCATGGCCAGGCGGTGATGAAGCGCCTCTCGGACGATTGGGAACCGATGCGTGCACTATTGCGTAAGAGCTTTGCAGGAAATGACGGACAGCAAGCACTCGAGATTCTCGATTGTGTCTATACCGAGATGGAAGAGGCGAGAGGGCGCCTTCTCAAAAACGCGTACATAGAAGATCCGGGCTGCTTTGAGCCAAACTCCGGCCCTTCGCATAAGAAAGCCGCCTCGCGGGTTAGAGCCGTCAGCGCTGGCGCGCGCCGGAAAAAAGATTCAAATAGCGCCACTGCCGAAAAAATCCGCCCCTGAGAAGAGTTTTCATGGCGAATCGAATCGTTTTTTTCATCGCGGTTTGACGCCTCACACGTCGTCGATCCGGTACAGTCGGCAGCAAGTGCGAAGCCATGTTGACCGGCAATCTCTTACGCGTGATGACCCTTAACGTTCGTCAGATGGACGGCGATGACGGCGCTCAGTCATGGGTGCATCGAAAAGAAATACTGTCCGAGACAATCTTTCTCCACCACCCTGATTTGCTGGGTACACAGGAGATCTTTCCCGAGCAGACCGAGTTTCTTCTGGAACGGAATTCCGACTTCGAATGCTTTGGACGTGGACGCTTTGGCGATGACCGTGACAAGCACAATAAAATCTTCTTTAACCGCCGCCGGTTTTCTCTGGAGGACTGCGGTGATGTCTGGTTTTCGCGCACGCCGGAAATTGCCGGATCGAGCGACTGGAATATTCCCCGGCCGCGCATGGTCACCTGGGGGAGATTGCGTGAGGTCTCCGGCGCGGAGATTCTCATCCTGAACACGCACCTACCCTACGGTCGCGAAGCTGTCGAGGCCCGGCGTGAATCTGCGCTTGTAGTCTTGCGCCAGATCGCCGCCATGCCTACTGGTCTCCCGCTTTTTCTCACCGGCGATTTCAACTCGGCCCCCGACAGCGAAATCTATACCCTGCTGACCGGTTCTCTGGAGGACGCATGGAAAACGGCGCCTGAGACGATCGGCCCTGAAGGCACCCTTCATGCTTTTGGGAGGATTTCAGGACGAAGGCTGGACTGGATTCTGCATCGTGGTATCGGTCGCCCGGTGAAAACTGAGACCATCACACACACTTGGCAGGGTCTATATCCTTCCGACCACTATCCCGTTTTGGCCACTTTTCTTCTAGATTCGCGTCCCAAGTCTGTAATGCTTGAAATTCCGCATTGAATTGAAGAGAACTGTGATCGGCATACAGAAAGTGTCTGCGTAGTCGGCTGGACCTGCGAACTCACCCTCCCTGCCTTCACCAGGACATTTCGAATCTTGTCCCTGCAACGAGTCCCACGTAACTTCTGAGTTGGAAGTGTCGAAATGAGCGCCATCACGAAGCTGTCGATCGAGCAGTATCGGACGATTTTACGCAACGACTTCGGGAGCTTCATCGAGCGCTCGCTCTGCGAGCTGAACCCAGCAGAGCCCAATCCGTATCCGACTCCTCTCCGCGTGCTCGCATTCGTGGTTCTGAGGAGTCGCCAGCGCCATCTCCTTTGTGCAGTCATCTGCATCAAATCTCAAGTCAAAAACAACCTCAACCATTGATCAGGCAGGTTCTGGGAATACCGGCCAGCAAATCCTGGATGTTATCGACGCCTACTGCCACATCATGGGCAATGACACCCTTTTGGTCTATCAGGTAGGCGACGGGCGTGGCGAAAATGGCGTAACGCAGCGAGATTTCCCAGCCCCGTTGCAGGACCACCGGAAAGCTCAATCCATGCTCTTTCACCTTGGCCTGGTTTTCACCGGGATCGCCCTTGCTAATCATAATCACCTCAATGTCCGGTCGATTGCGGTGGAATTTCTCCAACTTGGGCGCCAGCGCGTTGCACGGCGAGCAGCCCGGGCTCGAAAAGGCGATGAGTACGGGCCGGCCGCGAAGCTCCGACAAGGCCAATTCTCCCGAACCATCCAGGTATTGCAACCGAAAATCGGGGGCGAGTGTGCCGGCCTTCAGACCGTCGCGCTTGATTTTGCTCCGTGCTAGCGAATGATTGCGGAAGCGATTCATGCGGCCTTGCTCGTCACTGGTTGTGACCGCCGATTCGGCCTGGCTGGAAGGACCCTGTTCCATTTCAGGTTGCAGTTTTCCGTTTCCATCGGCCAGCGTCAGCAACATCCCCGCGCCCTTGGCCAATTCGCTCGCTATTTTGCCTTCGCGGTCGATTAGGTACCCGCTCGGCGTTGCCTTCGTTCCATACGCAGCCGCCACTTCCATCTTCTCTTGCACCAGAACGGCGCATTCAACCTTGTGTTCCGCAAAAAGCTGACGGTTCTCTTCCACATCGCCCCTGGTGATGATCAACGGCAGAGGATGCCCATCGGCAGCAGTGGAGGTAATAGGCCTCTGCTCACCTTCCGGCATGCGGTTTCGGCTCCCCAGCGCCGCTAGGCTGGGAACCATTTCGCGGCAGAAGCCGCAGCCAGGGTTGAAGAAGATGAGTAAGAGTGATTGGCCTCGGAAGTCGGCCAGGGTTTTACGCCCGGAGCCGAGGGCGGGGAGATCAAAGTCCGGCGCCAGCGAGCCGATCGGCAAGTCGGACTGCGGCTCGTCAAACTCATCCAGCCGCTTTTCCAATTCCTCCAGCCGGAGCAGTATCCGGCCATTTTGCCGTAGCAATTGCCAGGACAGCCAGGAGCAAGCCACAATCGCAGCCAAGGCAGTGATGAGACCGGGAATAAAAAAGTGGCCCATGATTCTTTGTTCGCGGTCCGCGACTTTCCCTCATCGGTGCAGGCACCAATCCTTAGCGCCACTGGGGAGCGCACGCGCCACTACGTGCCGTTTCCCCGCCCTCGCGGACGCGGAAAACTCCCTATCCCTTTTCCGCTTCACCTTTTCGGTGCGGTTTTACGCTGTGCAGACGCAGCCTTTGTCACCGTCTGCGCATATGTAATTGCAGCTGCAGCATTCGATGCAGTGTCCCTCGCCACCGTCGGGGCCGCATGACTCCCCGTTTGGTATGCACGTATATGCTTTCGCCTTGCTGGGCAGCCCGATAGCAGCCAGCGCCATTCCGGCCAGGCCGAGCCCGAATCGCCCGAGGGCCTGCCGCCGCGTGACAGACTGAGCCACAGTCTTGGCCAGTTGATCGAATTTGTTATTCATAATTTTTCCTTTCGTTCGTTGTTTGTTTTTTCTGTTGGGCACTAGAACCGATCCGGTAAATGGCTTTGCGCAAACGAATGTACTGGACAGAATCTAGGTCAATGCATGAGACAACTTGTCACTTCATAGTCACTGCATTGTCATTAGAATGTATTCGAGTTGCGTCGTTGCGGTGGCAGGACGACAGAATCAGACTGCCGTTCGCCGTTGACGCGTCTTCCTTCTGAGTGCGCCGCGAAGATTCGGCCGCTACTGGATCGCACCTGCTCAATTTCCAGGACCGGTCCGATACATGCCAGCAGCTGCTGATCGCGAATGAGGTGGATTCGCAAAAACCCCATTTATCAGACCAGTTCTAGT
>JASIJX010000176.1 GCA_030049955.1 Acidobacteriaceae bacterium | reverse complement strand
CTTACCTGGGAGGCGGGCGGCGGCTTCAGTGCTCCCCTCGGCAATGACCGTCCCTTCATCACTTGGGGCGGCAACTTCACCCTCGGTGCGGGCGTCCGTTTCTCCAGGCGCGTCTCCGCGCTGCTCGAGTATCAATTCATGAGTAACAAGCTGCCCGGCGCGTTTATTGCGGCAGCAAATAGCGGTTGCGGTGATTGTGGGATCACGGGTGGTAACGCACACTTCAATTCGATTACAGGCTCTCCCGTTATCGACCTGACTCCGCACTGGTCAAACGGCGCTTACCTCGTCGGCGGCTGGGGCTGGTACCACAAGTCAACGAACTTCAGCTCGCCCCAGGAAGTCTTTTCTCCTTTTTACGGCTACTACTACGAAAATGTGACCGTCGCTTCCTTTACGTCCAATCAATGGGGCGGCAACGGAGGAGTCGGCCTCTACCATCGCTTCGGAGGAATGTACGGCGAAGGCAAGAGCATGGTATTCGCCGAGGCGCGCTACACTTTCATCCATACTCCGCCGATTACGGCGACGAATGGCCTTGGCACCACGGAGCTCATCCCGGTTACGATTGGCTTTCGTTTCTGAAGACCGGCTTGCCTGAGAGGCGACTTCACGCGAATCGCATTCATTCCCAGGCAAGCTCCGCATAAAAAGACAGCCGCACCTGCGCTGCGAGTCCACGGAGCACAGGTGCGGCGTTGCTCTGAACCTACCAGCGCCTGCGCTCTTCCTCCACAGGTGCGCCCACTTCGCCCCGCTCAATCCGTTCGAGGAACGTCCGCGCCAGCTTGCGCTCCCCGGGGTGGCTTTCTCCGTGGATGCTGCACAGCTCGAGGAACTCGTCGCACAGTGCGTTGCGCTCACCCTGGCGCGCGAGCACTCCCTGGAGCGCCACGGCCAGATGCCGCAGTAGCGCGGCCTCACGCCACAAGCTCTCTTGGCTCTCGTCGCCGATGAACTCCGAGAACAGCCCGTGCCGGCCGCGCGCGCATTCGTCCAGGCACGCCAGTAACTGATCGGCGAAGGCGCGGTTGAGAGATTCAATCTGTTCGGGGTCGACGGCGTCGCGAGGATCCATTGAAAAACCTAATTTGCTCTCCTGGCCATTTGCTCTCCTGGCCGCAGCAATTACCGGTGTCACGAGCGTCCAGAAGTGGCAATACGTGTATGCCTATTGTGCGCGCAGGGCGGCGGAAAGGGAAATAGAAACGTGCGAGGAACATGATCAACGCGGCGTTTCATCCGCGAATGGCAGCAGCGTCTGGCCGATCCAGAAGCGATTGCTGAGCCGGGCAAGCGGACCGGCGCGACGGCCAGCCAGCCGCGCCTGCGCCTGATGCCACGGGCCCACGAAGCGCAGCGCCGCTGGCAGCCTGCGGTAGATCCGCGGAATTCTTCGGCAGGCAGCATCGGCGGCGCGGCGGTCTACTTCAGTAAACTCCAGCGCAAACTCCTGCTGAAACCGCGGCGGCAGCCACGCCGCGGTCAGCGCACGGTACCAGCACGGAATGTACACCCAGGAATTGCCGCCGGAAAGCAGGTAATGCGCCATTGTGCGCGCGTACACGCTTACACCCAGCTCATCCGAGCCGTGCATCGCCTGGTTATAGGCAGCGAATTCTTCCCAGCTTTGCGGAAGCGACGCATCCGCCAGCCCAAACAGACCGGCCAACAATCTGCTTTCGGTGTAGAACCGGTCGCGCTCGTCGTGCGGCATTGGCCCCAATGCGCACTCCCACGCGATGACAGCACTCTCGACAAGCGTGGAGAAGACCCAGCGCAGCGCCGCAATCTCATTGGCCTGGTAGCGTGCGCCGCGCGGCCATCCTGCAATCTGCTCCGGCAATTCGCCCTGAATGGTCGTGTGCAGTTTATACAGATGCCGCGCCGCGGCCAGCGCCTGCTCCAGCGTGCCGAAGACCATCGTGTAAACAATCCGGAAAGTGTTGTGAAAGCGCTCAATCGGCCGCATCATCACGCTCGAGTGCTGTTCGAGTGCCGCAGCTACCCACGGATGGGCAAGCTGCAGCAGCGCCGCTCGTCCGGCGCAAAGGAAAACAGCCGACTCGCGGTTCACCCGCCAGCTCGTCGATCCCGGCCCGAAGATGCCGGCGCGCGGATCGTGCGTGCGGCGAGCGACACCGGCGAGGACGCTTTCGAAATCCGCCGAAGAAACCTGTCCGCCTGCTCGGCCGCTTGGCAACACTGTCATATGCACATTATTAGAGCGCGCGAGTCGCAGCCAGGTTAGTCAGAAAGGTTCTGCAGGCGCATCTTGCTGCTCATGCAGCCACGTTATAATCGCAGAGAGTTGCCTAAACTTCCAACCCCCGGGAGGTAGAGACACATGCGGTTTCATTTCCGGCAGCCGGTCGGCTTTCTTTCGACTGCTGTTCTCGCTGCGGCATTCGCCGTTCCCCAACCCATGGCTGCGCAGAATGCGAACCACGTGGTCAGCCCTGGCGATCTGAATAAGGCCGCACAGGACGCCACGCACGCTCGCCAGCAGAACATCGACACGCTACGCGGTTTCCTTTCCTCGCCCAAAGCGGAGAAAGCGCTTGAGCAGGCGCACATGAACCCGGTCGAGGTGCAAAATGCCGTCGTCGGGCTCAGCGATCAGGAACTGGCGCAACTGGCCGCACGCGCCAACAAAGCGCAGAACGACTTCGCCGCCGGCAATATGAGCGATCACGACCTGCTGATCATTCTCGTTGCCGTCGCCGTGATCATCCTCATCATCGTAGCGGTGCGCTGAGAGGGTCCGGCAGTGCGCGGCGGAGTGATAGCCGGTGTTCTGCTGGCGATCAGTAGCGTCGCGCTTGCCGCGGCTCCTCTCAACATCTGGCTGGACGTGCCGTTCGTCGCGCAGCAGAAGAATGGCTGCGGCCCGGCCAGCATCGCCATGATCATGGAATATTGGCAGAAGCAGCAGCGCGCGCCAGCGAGCGGTGGCGCAGCCGATGTGCTGCGCACGCTTACACCAGGGCGCGATGGGGTGCGCGCCGCCGATATGCTGCGCTACTTTCAGCAGCACAGTTATCGCGCCTTCGCCTTTGCCGGCCAGTGGTCCGATCTTGAGCATCAGCTTGCCAAAGGCCGCCCGGTCATTGCCGCACTCGAGCCTGCGGGCGGCCGTTCGCTGCACTATGTGGTTGTCGCCGGCATCGACGATGCCGAGCAGGTCGTGCTGCTCAACGATCCCGCGCAGCGCAAGCTGCTTAAAGAGGCACGCGAGGAGTTCGAGCGCGAGTGGAAGGTCACCGGAAACTGGACGCTGCTCGCTGTGCCGATGGCGAACCTGACAGGATCGCCGGCGGGCTTGCATTGATGCTGCGCGATCTGGCGAGGTGGCTGATTGTCATTTCGATGTTCGCCAGGTGCGTCGTTGCCGGCGCACAGGCATTGACGCCTTCCTCTACACCGCAATCAGAAAATGCCGCTGACGCGCCGCACTGGGATGAGATCGTCCGCAATCTCGCGCCCGTTCATTCGCGCTCGGCCGGCCAGGACTTCGACTACGGTATGGCGCTCGCGCGCCTCGGCCGCTGGCCTGAAGCCGAACGCGCACTCCGGCAAGGCAGCCAACTCGCTCCGCGCGATGCGCGCTTCCCGATCGAGCTCGCCGGCATC
The DNA here is from genome assembly GCA_030049955.1 of Acidobacteriaceae bacterium. The sequence continues at coordinate 3,633 of JASIJX010000176.1, read as the reverse complement.
GCCTTCAAGCAGAAACACAATGCGCTGGCCGAGCAGCGCCTGCGCACAGCTTTGCGCCTGGCCCCGAACGACGCTTACGCCAACAACTTTCTTGCAACGCTCTATTTCCTCGACGGCAATCTCGAGGCCGCGCTCAAATACTGGAACCGTATCGGCAAGCCGCAGATCGACGAGATTAACGAGGACCCCATCCCGCGCATTTCACCTGCGCTTCTCGATCACGCGTTCGCCTTCGCGCCGGCCAGCACGCTGCTGGAGCCGCAGTACCTCGCCACGCAATCGCGCCTACGCGGCCTGGGCATCTTTCCCGCCTGGCAGCTCGATCTCGACGCGCGCCCCGGAGGCAGTTTCGATGCCAACTTTCGCGCGCGCGAGCTAAACGGCCTCGGGGGCGCTGGCTGGGAGAATCTTTTTCTGGTCTTCCGGGGATTGCCGTTCCAGGAGATTGAGCCGGGCTTTTGGAACCTCCGACGCCAAGGCATCAACTTTGATTCCATGTTTCGCTGGGACACACAGAAGCGCCGCATCTTCGCCGAGACGTCCGGACCGTGGGAGCACGGCGCGAAGTACCGCTGGCAGTTCTCGACCGATCTTCGCAATGAGAACTGGGCAGTGCGGAATGGATTTGCCGGTCCGGCGCCAGTGCTGGCGAGCTTCAACATGCGTACGGAACGCGGAGGATTCGATCTTACCTCGTACTCGAGCGGCCGCATTGGTTGGCGCGCCGGCGCAGAGCTCTCGCATCGCGACTTCCGCAGTGTCGCGGCCGGCAGTGTGCTCACGCCGCAAATGCTCGCAGGCGGCTACGAGCTCAAGCAGCGTGCGCAGCTTGACGCCACGCTTTGGCGTATCCCAGAGCATCGCTTCACGCTCGCGGCCGGCGCAGCTTCGCAGGCTGCACGCCTCTGGTCGAGTTCATCAACGACCGGGATTGTGACGGGGATTGGGAGCTTCGAAAAACTTTCGGGCTCGGTTGCGTGGCATTGGTTTCCGCGTCCGCAAGGCGACGACTACGAAACCGCGCAGCAGTTCCATGCTGGCCGCATATTCGGCCAGGCGCCTTTCGATGAGCTGTATATCCTTGGCCTTGAGCGCGACAACGATCTGCCCATGCACGCTCACATTGGCACGCGGGACGGCCGCAAGGGCAGCGCTCCGCTCGGCCGCGAATTTTTCCTTGAGAATTGGGAGCTAGACAAAAACCTGTACGCCAATGGCCTTGTGAAACTGCAGCTCGGGCCGCTTCTCGACATCGGGAAAATCGCCGATCCCGGCACGGCGCTCGGTTCTCACCAATGGCTCTTCGATACCGGCGCCCAGCTCAAGCTCCGCGTCTTCGATCAAGGACTGGTCTTCTCCTACGGTAGAGACCTGCGGACCGGCAATAATGCCTGGTATGTCAACCTGCTGGAGTAAGGCCACGTAGGCGCTGACCTACGTGGGCGCGAAAACCGACTGTCCTTCCGGTCAAATATTTGTTGCAACGACCAGTTTCTTCCCGCATCCAAATACGACAAGAGGAGATCATGCACCCATGAGCACTTCAACAACCGTTTCCACTACCAGTTCCTCCACCGTAAGCACCTGGAACATCGACCCCGCCCATTCGGCGGCTGAGTTCAAGGTGAAGCACATGATGATCGCCCATGTGAAGGGCAGCATCCGCGGCCTTAAGGGCGTATTGACCCTTGACGAGGCCGATTTCACCCGTTCCAAAGTCACAGCGTCGGCAGATCTCAACACGCTCAACACTGGTGAACCACAGCGCGACGGGCATCTCAAGAGCGCCGATTTCTTCGAGGCTGAAAAGTACCCCATGCTGACCTTCGAATCCACTGCCGTGAAGCGCACTGGGGGAGAGGAATTTGAGGTCAAAGGCAACCTGACCATTCATGGCGTGACAAAGCCGGTTACCTTTGCTGTGGAAGAACTCGGGACCCCGAATAAGGATCCCTGGGGCAACTTGCGTGTTGGCGTTTCCGCGACGGCCAAGATCAACCGCAAGGACTTCGGCCTTACCTGGAATTCCCAGCTTGAAACCGGTGGAGTGCTGGTGGGCGAGGAAGTGACGCTTACGATTGACGCCCAGTTTATTAAGGCAGCGTAAAATCGAACCCACTGTGGGACAGATTGCACTCTTTGGAGCCGGGGGAGCAATCGGTAGAAGTATCGCCGTGGAACTTCGCCGCCGTGGAAAGTCTTACCGCGTCGTTGGACGGCACCAGCAGCGGCTGGAACCCGAGTTCGGTTCCGATCCCCTTGCCGAACTCGTCCTCTGGAATCCGGACGATCCGGCATCGATCCGTGCAGCGGCGCAAGGAATCGACACGCTCGTGTACCTGGTCGGCGTGCCGTATGACCAGTTTCAGTTGCACCCAGTGTTGATTGAAAGAACACTGCAGGGCGCGATTGACGCCGGCGTGCAGCGATTCGTACTGATCGGTACGGTTTACCCGTACGGTGTGCCGCAATCGGCAAAGGTTACGGAACAACACTCTCGCAATCCTCAAACCTTCAAGGGCCGGATGCGCAGGGAGCAGGAAGATCGCTTGCTGAAAGCGCACGCCGAGGGCCGGATCAAGGGAACCATTCTCCGACTGCCGGACTTCTACGGGCCGCGGGTCGAAGCGAGTTTTCTCCATTCTTTGTTCCAGGCTGCGGCGACCGGCAAGACGGCAACCATGGTCGGCCCAATCGACACTCCGCACGAGTTCACCTATGTCCCTGATGTGGGACCAGTGGTACTCGACCTTGCGGCTTGCCCGGAGGCTTACGGGACCTGGTGGAACTTCGCCGGGTCAGGGACGATGACACAGCGACAGATCGCGGAGCATGTTTTTCGCCTCGCCGGGCGGCCGCCAAAGCTGCGGGTGATAGGCAAAACGATGCTTCGCATCGGAGGGCTGTTCAACCCGTTTGTCCGGGAGCTGGTGGAAATGCACTATCTGCAAACAACACCGGTCATCATGGATGACAGCGCTCTCGATCGCCTCCTTGGGAACGTGCGAAAGACATCCTATGCGGATGGTCTCAAGAACACGCTCGAGTGGTATCAGCGATCCGTGAAAACGGCGTAGCTTTCCCCGAACCGGACGCGTCTGGGGATGGACTGAATCCAGTTACCTGTTGCAACATCTAATTCTTGTACGCTCCTATCAGCAAAGGAGGTCGCCGCCATGTCACTGCGTGCGGTCAAAGAAATTCTTCAAACCAAACCGACGATCGAGGGTGCTGGCGTAAAGCTCCAGCGGGCCTTCGGATTCGGCAAAACCAAGGAGTTCGATCCGTTCCTGTTGCTGGACGATTTCCGTAATGAGAATCCAGCCGACTATCTGGCCGGATTTCCGTGGCATCCGCATCGCGGCATCGAGACCATCACCTATGTGCTTGCAGGCGAAGTAGCGCATGGCGATTCGCTGGGCAACAAGGGCCGCATGACTGCCGGCGACGTGCAGTGGATGACGGCCGGAAGCGGCATTCTGCACCAGGAGATGCCGAAGGGCGACGAGCGCGGCCGCATGCATGGCTTCCAACTCTGGGCCAACCTGCCCGCGGCGCTCAAGATGACCGAGCCGCGGTATCAGGACATTCCGTCGAGCGCGATTCCCGAGGTGACCGAAGACGACGGAACCA
>JASIJX010000021.1 GCA_030049955.1 Acidobacteriaceae bacterium | reverse complement strand
ACGCTTAACCCCGAGGGCGTAATGAACAGCGCCTCGGCGGCTCGCGTGAAGTTGCGATGTTCGGCAACGAGGTGGAATGCCCGTAGCTGACGTGACGTAAATTCCATTATTAAGAATCTATCAACAAATAATGATAATTACGAACTTTTCTTTGAAGGACATCGGACGTACAACTGTTCTTGTCAGTGGCCAGAAGGCCAACTGAAAAAAGGAGACGGACAATGAAGAACTCGAAGGTAAACAACATCGTGTTGGTGCATGGCGGCTTCGTGGACGGTTCGGGCTGGGAGAGCGTGTACGCGATCCTGAAGAATAAAGGCTTCAACGTTTCTATTGTCCAGAACCCCACTATTTCTCTGGCGGACGATGTCGCCGTGACGAACCGCACCATCAACGCACAGGACGGCCCGGTGGTTCTGGTTGGCCATTCCTACGGTGGTGCGGTGATCACCGAAGCCGGCAATAATCCGAAGGTAGCCCGCCTGGCCTACATCACTGCTTTCGCGCTGGACAACGGCGAGTCGGTTGCGTCACTGATTAAGGACCCGGTCCCAGGCGCTCCCGTCCCGCCGATCATGCCACCGCAGGATGGCTTCCTCTTCCTCGACCGGGCGAAGTTTGCCGACTCCTTCGCCGCCGATGTCGAACCCGGACTGGCCGCCTTCATGGCCGCCTCGCAGGTCCCATGGGGGCTCGAGGCGCTCAACGGCGCAGTCACCACGGCTTCGTGGAAGAACAAGCCAAGCTGGTACCTGGTCGCCACCGACGACAAGATGATTCCTCCCGATGCACAGCGTGCGATGTCGGAGCGTGCCGGAGCGAAGGTTGTTGAAGCCCGGGGGAGCCACGCGATCTATGTGTCACAGCCGGAGGCGGTAGCTGACCTCATCGCGCAGGCTGCAGAAGGCGAGCGGTAACTACAATCCGGATCACATCAGTCCTCGGGAGCACAAAGCACAGGCGGCCAAGGTGGCCGCCTGTTTCCCTGCGTTACATTAGTCCTTCTAAGCCGGCTTTTCTTGACTAATATCTGGATCGACTTCGCTGCATTGGGTCTCAGGATGAAGCTCTGAGACGAGATTTTCGCTCGGGAAGGGCATTGCGCCTGCGATGTGCGGGATGCAAGCAAAAAAGGGCAGCCCTAATGGGCTGCCCTTTCGTTTTCCGGTTCGCCGAAGTTACTCGGCGGCGGCTTCGGTCTGCTTGGTTGTTGCTACGGTCCAGTCGGCAGCGCCCACCTTGAAGCGGGCGAAGCGGCGAACAGTGATGTTCTCGCCGAGCTTGCCGACTTTTTGCGCGATCAGCTCCTTGATGGAAACGGTCTGGTCCTTGATGAAGGGTTGCTCGATGAGGCAGACCTCCTCGTAGAACTTGGCCATCTTGCCGTCGACGATCTTCTCGATGACCGGGGCCGGCTTGCCGGTGGCGGCAGCCTGGGCGCGATAGATCTCCTTTTCGCGCTCAAGATCGGCAATAGTCACGTCCTCGGGCCGCACGTAGCGCGGGTCGCTGGCGGCGATGTGCATGGCGATGTCCTTGAGCAAGTCCTGGAAATCGGCGGTGCGGGCCACGAAGTCGCTCTCGCAGTTGAGCTCAAGCAGCACGCCGATCTTTCCACCGGCGTGGATGTAGGTGCCGATGGCGCCCTCGTTGGTGGAGCGCGAGGCCTTCTTCTGCGCCGAGGCCATGCCGCGCTTGCGCAATACGACGAAGGCCGCTTCCATGTCGCCCTTCGACTCCTGCAGGGCCTTCAGGCAGTCGCCCATGGGGGCTCCGGATTTGTCACGGAGCTCCTTTACCTGTTTTGCATCGATCTTCTCAGTCACAGTCATCTTCTCTCATTTCTTCTGGCGGTCCGTTGTATTTACGAGGGGACAAGTCCAGCTTGGTATTCTCGGAATCTTGCTCTTACAAACGAAAAGCGTGGCACACGATGATGGGCGGCCACGCTTTTGTCGGTCGCGCGTACAGACGCGCGAGAAAACTCAGTAGGCGCCCTCGGCGGATTCGGCGTCCTCCAGCGAAGCAACGGCGGACGGAGCCTTGCGGATGCCCGCGCCGTAGGCTGCGTCAAGATCCACAACCTCGGTCGAGGCGACTTCTTCGCCAGTTTCTTCGGCGGCCTGCGCGGTCTCGGGCTCTTCCTGCTGGAAGGCCTTGTCGCCGACGAGATTGACGCCCTCGGCGGCCGAGTCGGCAATCTTCGAAGTGAAGAGGCGGATGGCGCGCAGCGCGTCGTCGTTGCCTGGGATCACATAATCGACCACCGTGGGATCGCAGTTGGTGTCGACCACGGCGACCACGGGGATGCCCAGCTTGCGCGCTTCCTTTACGGCGATGGCCTCGTTGTTCGAGTCCACGACGAAGATCGCGTCGGGCAACCGCTTCATGGTCTTGATGCCGGCCAGATTCGCTTGCAGGTGCTTGCGTTCGCGCTCGAGGCGGATGACTTCTTTCTTGGTGAGGAGGTCGTAGCGGCCATCGGTGGCCATCTCGTCCAGTTCCTGAAGGCGCTTGACCGACTTCTGCACCGTTACCCAGTTGGTGAGCAAGCCGCCCAGCCAGCGCTGATTTACGTAGGGCATGCTCGCGCGGCCGGCTTCTTCGGCGATCGCGTCCTGGGCCTGGCGCTTGGTGCCGACGAAGAGGATCGTCTTGCCGCTGGCGCACAGGTCGGTGACAAACTTCGACGCATCCTTGAACAGCTTGAGCGTCTTCTGCAGGTCAATGATGTAAATACCGTTGCGCTCGCCGAAGATATACTCCTTCATCTTCGGATTCCAGCGCTTGGTCTGGTGCCCGAAGTGGACTCCCGCTTCGAGCAGCTCCTTCATGGTGATGGTCGCCAAAGTTCCTCCTTGTTGAATTGCATCGCCGGCCGTGCCGGGATTTATGCCCCATGCGGGGAGAGTGAAAATGCGAGGGAACAGGGCGTAGGGAACAGGGAACAGAAGGCGGGTCAATGCCGCGTTTTTCTGTTCCCTGTTGCGTGGTCCCTGTTCCCTTCGAAGCGCTTAGCGCTTCGAGAACTGGAACCGCATGACCACCAGCGACGAAGACCTGCCGCTGGGGACCCCGGTTCTCCTGTCGACCCGAGAAGTTCAGCAACTAACGCTTGCTGAACTGGAATCTCTTTCTGGCGCCCTTCTGGCCGTACTTCTTGCGCTCCTTAACGCGCGCGTCGCGCGTGAGCAGGCCTTCGGCCTTCAGGGTTTTGCGCAGCTCGGGGTTGAACTCGATCAATGCACGGGCCACGCCCATCTTTACGGCGTCAGCCTGCGCGGCCACTCCGCCGCCGGTCACGGTGGTGACGACGTCGAAGTTTGCCGACATCTCGGCCACAGCCAATGTGCGCTTGGCGCTTACGCGCTGCTGCTCGGTGACGAAGTGTTCGTCAAACGCCTTACCGTTGACCTTCCACTCGCCCGAGCCGGGACGCAGAAAGACGCGGGCAATCGCCGACTTGCGCCGCCCCGTCCCGTAATACTGCACCAGATCTGCCATTCGTTTCCTCTCAGCTAGCAGCTGACAGCTAACAGCTTTCAGCTTTTTCGTGCCCGGTCCGGGCCTTCGCTCATTCCCAACTGCCCGCTTCAGCAACACCAAACTGCAAGCTGTAAGCTGACGGCTGTTTGCTGCTCTTACGCAATCTTCATTGCCACGGGCTGCTGCGCGCCGTGGGGGTGCTTGTCGCCGCGATAGACCTTCAGCTTCGATCCCATGGCGCGGCCCAGCTTGGTCTTGGGCAGCATACCCTTTATCGCCTCTTCGAGAACCTTCTCCGGGCGGCGTTCGAGCAGGCGCGTGAACGACTCCTCGCGCAGGCCGCCGGGGAAGCCGGTGTAGCGCCGGTAGACCTTGCTCTGGCTCTTGAGGCCGGTCAGCCGCACCTTCTCCGCGTTGATGACGATGACATGATCGCCCATGTCGATGTAGGGGACGTACTGGGGATTGAGCTTGCCCGAGAGGATGCTGGCGGCTTTCGTGGCCAGCCGGCCGAGGGTCTCGCCGCTCGCGTCAATCACGTACCACTTGCGGTCAATATCCTTGCCGCTGGGAACAAAGGTCGACATTCTTCTACCCTTTCAACCTGTGCGGCGATGGCCGCAACCGAACCTACAATTTCAACTTCAAAAAACGAGCAATTTCAACTTCAAAAACGTGCAACGTCAAAACTTCAAAAAACCGCGCAACGCGAGAGAACCCAAAGACGCGCAACGCTTGAGAACCAAAAAAACCGCGCACTGCGCGCGATTTGCACCGCGCAATACTTTCGCGGGCTCGAATTCCACCCACTCTCAGGGCGCCCCGCCGACGAAGATCTGGCGTCGGGGACCCCGGAACAAACCTGTTCGGGTGAGGATTGCGGGGCCGGCCCTTTTTTGCTTCTAAGGACTCGAATTCGGCTGGAAGTCGATCTTTCTTCCTGGCTATCCAGCCTGTTTCCTGTGCCGGGGGGCAACATTTGCCAGATTCCCGGCCCGGTCCGGCGGCATACGCACAGACCTCAGGCGAAACACCGCGCAAGGTCTTCAGAATACTGGAAAAGTGGGGGCGAGTCAATGAGCGTGTGCCGCAACCGCCGGCGATGCGGCACGCAATGTTTAAGAAAAAAGCCGGGAATTCACAAGGGTGCGGCGCTCAGGGCAGTGATCTCAGAAGCCGTCTCTTATCTACCGGTCAGCGTGGCCCGGGCCGCAAGTTGGGCCGGTCTTGTGCCTGAGCCTGATTCCCTTGCCACCGCCCGATAGCAGAAGCTCAGGCCCAGCAGCACCAGGCAGACCGACAGCGCCAGCCGAAGGGGACGGTTCGGCACCTTCGGCGCAACCCACGTTCCGGCTACCGCCCCCAGCACGCCTCCGGCTACCAGCCGAGCCAGCAATCCGGAGTCGAAAAGACCAGCGGCAAAGTGCAGCCCGCTTCCAGCCAGTGTCATGCAGAAGGCAAAGGCCAGGTCGGTGCCGACCACCTTCGCGGCATCGAGCGAGGAGAACCCCATGAGCACCAGAGTTCCCATCGCTCCTGCGCCGGATGAGGCGAAACCTACCTCGGCGGCAATGGGAAACATCAGCGCGCCGATAATCCACGACCGGGTCCTGCGCTCGCCGGAAAAGGAGTGAGGGCGAAAATGCCGATAGAGGTGCCACGCAGCCGAGAAGACGATGATCAGTCCCAACACGGCGTAGAAGATCGCGTGATTGCCAAATGCGGCATAACGCCGGAACAGCAGCGATCCCACGACAACTCCGGGCAGGCCGCCCAACAGCATGATGCCCAGCAGGCGCCAGGCTACCTGCTTGCGCAGAATCTGCATTGGAACCACCACTGCCTTAACGATTGTTGAGTAGGCCAGTGCAGTGCCTACGCTGATTGCGACCGGCACGTGCAGAACAAGGATCAACAGCGGCGCCGTGATGGTGCCCGCGCCCACGCCGGTAATGGCGATCACAAACGCAATGAGGAATCCGAGAATAACTTCCATTGCGCTCTAATGGCTCTCCGTGCCTGCAACCGCCTGAATATGAATGCCGCACTCCACCTTGGCCCCGCCCCAGCGGCCCGAGCGTGGATCATTTCCCGTCGGCAGGCTTGTACACGGCTCGCAGCCAATGCTCGAGTAGCCGAGCTGATACAACGGCAGCAGCGGAATTCCGTGCCGCTCGGCATACTGCCACACATCGCGCGTATGCCATTCGGCCAGTGGGCTCAGCTTGCGCAACAGCTTGCCGCTCGGCAACGCAAAGCTCTCCACCGGCTGAAGAGTAGCGCGGGTCTTTGCCTGCTGGCGGCGAAGCCCGGTGAACCACGCGCTATAGGGCTCGAGCGCGTCAAATAGCGGTCCCACTTTGCGCAGCGCGCAGCAACGGTCGGGGGCGACCTGGTTCAGAATCCCAAACTCCGCCTCCTGCTCGGCAACTGTCTGCCTGGGCAGCACGTTCTTCAGGTTCAGCTTCCATTCCGCCGTCATGCGGGTACGGTATTCATAGACTGCAGCGAAGTGGTAACCCGTATCGAGAAACAGCACCGGGATGTCCGGCGCAATCTCGCGCACCATGTGCAGCACCACCATGTCCTCGGCCTGGAAGCTGTTGGTGAGGCAGGAATCGCTGCCGCTCGTGCGCAATTCTTCGCGCACGAGGGCCTTTGCAGACTCGATTTTTTCATCCAGGTCGCGGGAAACGAGGGTTTCTGTACTCATGCTCGGTCCTTTCGAGTAAAAACTTCGAGAGCCGCCAGCAGCGCGTCGGCTGAACTGGCAGCCACCGGCTCGGGAACAAAGTCTTTCGAGACAATGTGCGCAGGCTGGTCAGTTTCCACCAGCACGACGACGCCCGCCTCATGCAAAGCACGCCAGATGCTCGGGTCCTGTACGCGCGTGCGCACGACCGGGTAGTCAAGGTCGAGGAGCTGCTGCTCCAGTGATTCGATGAGCGGCCGCGCGGCGAGCACGATGCGCGGACCCGCATCTGGACCCGCATCTGGATCCGGATATGGGCGGCGCGAGTGGACCGCGCTCATCACCTTTCGAGTCATGTTTCGGATCAGGCCCGCGCCAATCGTCGCGTTGCTCGCCGGGTCGATCAGAATGAAACTGCCGGTCACGCGGCTCTCGTCGTAGAGATCAGCAACAATGGGGCGGTCGGTCTCGACTTCGATTAAGCCGATGCCGTTCATCTCCAGGTCGTTGGCGGGCTGCGCATCGAGCGTCTGAATGTCGATTTTGTGTGGAATGGATCGAACCCGCGCCGGAACGATGTGGCTGGCGTGCTTGAGCAGATAGCGACGGCCAACCGCCAGCGGCTGCGCATCTAGCCAGACGACTGACGCCTCAAAGTGGTTCGTTACCGTGGGCGGCGCATCGGCCGAGGCGATCAAGTCCCCGCGGCTGATGTCCAGCTCGTCGGCCAGAGTCAGGGTTACGGAGAGCGGAGCAGAAGCGGCTTCGAGGTTGCCGTCGAATGTTACGATGCTTTCCACCCGCGACTTGCGGCCCGAGGGCAGCGCCACGATGTAGTCGCCCCGGCGCACGGTCCCCGCGGCAATTTGTCCCGCGAAGCCACGAAAATTCTGGTGCGGGCGGATGACGCGCTGTACCGGCATACGGAAAGCCGCGTGGATATTGGAACTGGCCAGTTCCACGCTCTCCAGGTGTTCCAGCAGCGACGGCCCCGCGTACCAGGTCATGCGCGCGCTGCGGTGAACGACATTGTCGCCTTCAAGCGCGCTGATCGGAATGGTCTCAACGCCCTGCAGCCCCACGCGCGCGGCAAGTTCGGCAAAGTCCCTGCTCAACTGGCGAAACACGCCTTCGTCGTAACCGACCAGGTCCATCTTATTGATGGCCGCTACCACCCGCGGAATGCCCAGCAGCGCGGCAATGTAAGCGTGACGCTTCGACTGCCGCAGAATCCCCTTGCGCGCGTCGACCAGAATGATTGCTAAATCGGCGGTCGAGGCTCCCGTGGCCATGTTGCGCGTGTACTGCTCGTGGCCAGGAGTGTCGGCGATGATGAATTTGCGCCGGGTAGTCGAGAAGTATCGGTAGGCCACATCAATCGTGATGCCCTGCTCGCGCTCGGCGCGCAAGCCGTCGGTCAACAGCGCGAAGTCAATCGCCGACGAAGCCGCGCCCCCGGCTGTCCGCGTGACGGCGCGCACGTGATCCTCGTACACGTTTCGCGAGTCGTACAGCAGGCGCCCGATCAGCGTGGACTTGCCGTCATCGACACTTCCCGCCGTCGAAAAGCGCAACAGGTCCTTTTTCTGCTCGGCGGCGAGGAATTCCTCAATCGCAAATGCGGACTGGTCGTCGAGTGTCTGCATGATTGCCATCAGAAATACCCCTCGCGCTTCTTGATCTCCATGGAGCCGTCCTGGTCGTGGTCAATAATGCGGTTGGCGCGCTCCGACGAGCGGAACGAGATCAGCTCCGCGATGATCTTCGGCAGCGTGTCGGCGTCTGAGCGAATAGCGCCAGTACACGGGCTGCATCCGAGGGAACGGAGCCGGCAACGCACCATCTGTTCTTCGCCGGGAAGGCCCTGCACAAAAGACTGCTCGACGGGAATGAGACTGTCGCCGCGCACCAGCATCCGCCGCTCTCTGGCGAAGTACAGCGGCACAATCGGGATGTTTTCGACGTGGATGTAGTGCCAGATGTCCAGCTCGGTCCAATTCGAGAGCGGAAAGACGCGGATGCTCTCGCCCGGCCCAAGGCGCGAGTTGTAGATGTTCCACAGCTCGGGCCGCTGGGCCTTGGGATCCCACTGTCCGGCGCGGTCGCGGAAGGAATAGATGCGCTCCTTAGCGCGCGATTTCTCCTCGTCGCGTCGCGCCCCACCGAAGGCCGCGTCAAATCCGTAGTGGCGCAGCGCGTCGAGCAAAGCTCGCGTCTTCAGCAGCCCGCAGCAGCGCTGCGTGCCCAGCGCCACGGGATTCGCGCCATCGGCGAGCGCGGCCTCATTGCGCCAAACCAGCAGTTCCAGTCCAAGCTCGCGGGTGTAGTTGTCGCGAAATTCCAGCATTTCGCGGAATTTGTATCCCGTATCCACGTGAAGCAGCGGAAACGGTATTGGCGCGGGATAAAACGCCTTCTGCGCCAGCCGCAGCATCACCGAGGAGTCTTTGCCGATCGAGTACAGCATCACCGGCTTTTCGAACTCGGACGCGACCTCGCGGAAGATGTGGATGCTTTCGGCCTCAAGCTGCTTCAGGTGGCTGAGCGGCGGTGCTACCTGCTGCGCCGGGATTTCAGCAATATCTGCGGATGGCATTTCCGTTGGCCCTTCAAATGCGTAGATTTTGGCGCTGAAAACAGAAAACCCACGCGCCGGAGTTCGGCGGTGGGCTTGGAGGAGGAAAACCGTGCGAAGTTGCTCGATCCCGTCAGACACAAAGCTCACAGCCGTTGGGGCGCATACAACATGCGCAACAACAGGCCATGGCTAGCATACAGAATCGCATCTCTTTTAGAATCACCCGGCGGATTCAAATTGTCAAGAGCGACAGTCCAGCGGAGGGAGTATGTGTCGTGCTGCTACTCGGCCGGGTCGGCGGCTGTGAACGGCGAGCAACAGGGCTTGTCGGTGGCGTGGAAGTTCATCAGCTCGAGGCGTATTCCGTCGGGATCGTAGAGGTTGAACTGATACTTGCCGTCGCGGCCGATCTTGGGCGCGGGGTCGTGGCGGCCGGTGAGCCGGTTGCGAGCAGCGAGTTCCTTGTAAGCGTCCGGGACGGAGACCTCGCCGATTGAAAGGTGGTCCAGGACGCCGAGTTGCTTTTGCGTCATGCCGGCCGGAATTCCAGACCCGGGTCCGGCAGCGAGCATGTACTCCAGCCAGTCGTGGCCGTCGGGCGCCTGCTGGCTTACCCAGTCGAGCGCGGCCTCGGTGTGGCCGCCCCACCAGTACGGGCGGAAGCCGAGCAGGTCGCGGTAAAAGGCGTCCTCGGCGGCGCGGCTGTGGACCATGAAGCCAATGTGGATGATGTGATTGCCGACGGCGTTGGGCGCGTCAATGGCACGGGGATGCGCGGGCGGCTGGACGAACTGTACGCGGTTGCCTTCGGGGTCGCGGACTTCGAACCAACGGCTGCCATCGGCGCCGCGCGTGACGCGGGACGGCGTCTGCCAGCCTTTGGCGGCGAGGTAGCGGCGCATCGCTTCGGCACTGTCGACGTTCCAGGCAGTGTGGTCGAGGCGGTTGACACTGGCGTCGGCCGGCAGCGGCAACACCTCGATGAACTGCGTGGAACTGAGGGCGTAGCGGACGCCACGCGCATCTTCGGGATCGGGCAGCTTTGCTGCGCCGACGATGTCTGCATAGTAGTGATCGGTGGCCGCGGGGTCGGAGGTGTAGACGGCAATGTGGGAGATGCCGGTGATCTTGGGGCGCTGCGGTGCGGACTGCGCACAGATGGCGGTTGCAGCGAAAGCGGCGGCGAAGGTGATGGCGAAGACTCTGGCTCGCATCGGGAAGTTCCTCGGGTTCTTTGGAGCGAAATAACGATAAATCGGCAGGCGGCGGTGCGCAACAGGTTTCGATCCGAATTGGTGCGAGCGCGGTGCCCTAGAATTCTGAGGGAGAAAAATGACAAGGTGATCACGAGAAGAGAATTTGTTGGATCTTTGCCTGCGCTCTACAGTCTGCTCAGAAAACGTAAGCTCGCCGAAAGGGCGAGAAACGCGCGGGAGATTCACGTTTCTGTTTCCGGCAATGACAAGAATAACGGTTCGGCTTCCAGGCCGCTGCGAACCATTTCTGCGGCGGCGGAGCGCGCTTATCCCGGCGACTCCATTACGGTGCATGCAGGCGTTTACCGCGAGCGCATTTCGCCGCCGCGCGGGGGCACATCCGACGCCAATCGAATCGTCTACCGGGCTGCGCCGGGCGAGCAGGTGACCATTACGGGCGCTGAAGTGGTTAAGGGATGGACGCGGGTCGAGGGTAATGCCGTGGGCGATGTCTGGAAGATGACGATCCCCAACAGCTTCTTCGGTAGCTTCAATCCATACGGCGACGTAATCCACGGCGACTGGTTCAACCCCCTGGGCCGCGTGCATCACACGGGCGCCGTGTATCTCGATGGCGAGTGGCTGGCTGAGGCGGCGGCGCTCGATGATGTGATGAAGAAATCCGATGGCGAGCCGCTGTGGTTTGCGCGCGTGGACGATAACTCGACGACCATCTGGGCGCAGTTCCGTGGAGCCGATCCCAACCAGCGGCTGGCCGAGATCAATGTGCGCAGGACGGTGTTCTATCCCGAGAAGACCGGAATCGACTACATCACAGTGCGCGGGTTCAAGCTTTGCCAGGCGGCAACGCAGTGGGCGCCGCCCACAGCCGAACAGATCGGCGTCATCGGCCCGCACTGGAGCAAGGGCTGGATTATCGAAGAGAACACCGTCAGCCACTCGATCTGCTGCGGAATTTCGCTGGGCAAGTACGGCGACCAGTGGGACAACACTTCGGCAAACAGCGCGCAAGGCTATGTGAAGACGATCGAGCGCGCGTTGCAGAATGGGTGGTCCAAAGAGAAGATCGGCCACCACATCGTGCGGAACAATACCGTTTGCCACTGCGAGCAGGCGGGGATCGTGGGCAGCCTGGGCCCGGTGTTCAGCACGGTGACCGGCAACACCATCCACGATATTTACGTGCGGCGGCTGTTCTCGGGCGCGGAGATCGCGGGCATCAAGTTCCATGCGGCGATCGATGTGGAGATCAGCCACAACCGGATTTACCGCGCCTATCGCGGACTCTGGCTCGACTGGATGGCGCAGGGGACGCATGTGGCGGGGAATCTGTTCCACGACAACGAGGAGGAAGTGTTCTTCGAGGTCGATCACGGGCCGTTCGTGGTGGACAATAATATTTTCCTGTCGAAGAAGTCGCAGCACATCAATTCGCAGGGCGGCGTTTTTGCGCACAACCTTTTCTGCGGAGGGCTGGAATTAAACAAGTATGACGGTCGCATGACGCCATTCATGAAGCCGCACTCGACCGAGGTGGCCGGATACCACGACAACCCCAGCGGCGACATGCGGTATTTCAATAACCTGTTCGCGCAGAACGGAACGCTGGCAGCGTTTGCAGTAACGCGCATGCCGAACCAGCTTGATGGAAACGTTTTTCTGAAAGGGGCAACGCCCTGCACGCTGGAAGCGTCGTCGCTTCGCGACGCGGATTTCGACCCGCGCGCCGAGATCGTTGAAAAGACCGATGGCGTGTATCTTGCGATCGCGCTGGATGGCGCTTGGGCCGATGGTGTCGGAAGAGGCCGGCGGCGCGAGCTGGTGACCGGCGAGCGGCTTGGACTGGCGCGAATTCCGCAGCTGCCGTATGAACGGGCCGACGGCGCGCCGGTTCGCATCGACAGGGACTTCACAGGGCGGCTGCGCAATGCGGCAAACCCGTTTCCAGGCCCGTTTGAACGGCCGGAGGGCGGAAGAATGCTGGTGAAAGTCTTTCCGGTCGGACAGGATCTGGGATCAAAACCAGGAAACGGAGTGCTTAAAGCCGGATGAGCAGCATCCAGATGTAAGCCGCTGTCCTTTCCGCGCTGGCCGAAAAGGCCTTCAAAAGATTGACATACGCGCCTTCCGGCCCTGATACTGCCCATATGCCGAACGTAAGCGGTCACGGTGCAAGGAACCACGGAGCGGGGGCCATGGCCATGTGGATGCCATGGGGAACTGTCCGTGTGCCTTGTGAGCGGCGCCTGCGTTAAGCGCAACCGATTCAGAAGTCACACGGCCCGGTCCCGATGCGGATGCGGGCCGTTTTCGTTTGGGCGCTTTGCAATCCGGATTCGCTTTGCATACTGGATTCGTGGACCGGTGCGTGTTCGCCCTGACGGCGGGTCTGTTGCGGCACAATAGAAGTTGTCACCGGTTAGAAGTTCATGGTTCACTGCGCGGCTGCGCCGCGGCCATGCTGAAAACTGTGAGCTGACCGGAGCGAGGATTGAATAGCTTGGAATTCAAGACCGAACCTACGAATTCGACTGCCAGCGGCAGCTCGCCCGGCCAAACGCTGGTATCGCCCACCTATGAGGGCGACTTTGTGCTCGATGAGCCGCTGACGCTGGAGTGCGGCTGTACTTTGGCGTCTCCTACCCTGCATTACGCGGTGTACGGCAAGCTGAATGCAGCGCGGGACAACGCCGTTCTCGTTTGCCACGCACTTTCGGGCTCCGCGCTGGTCGGCTCGTGGTGGCCCGAGGTCTTCGCTCCGGGCGCCGTTCTTTCGCTCGAACACGATTTTGTTATCTGCATTAACATGCTGGGCTCCTGCTACGGTTCCACGGGGCCCGGTTCGGTTGATCCCGCGACGGGCGAGCCTTACGGACCCGATTTTCCCCTTATATCGATTCGCGATAATGTTCGCGCGCAGGCAAAGCTGCTCAGCTCGCTGGGCGTGCGCAAGCTGCGGCTGGTGATGGGCGGCTCCATCGGCGGCATGCAGGCGCTCGAGTGGACAATTCAATTCCCGGAGCGCGTGCAGCGGGGACTGATTATCGGCGTTGCGCCGCTGGGCGCGATGGGTCTTGCGTTGAACCATCTTCAGCGCCAGGCGATTCAGCACGATCCGGAGTGGGAGGGCGGACGGTATCTGCCGCAGAAGCCGCCGCGGCGCGGGCTATCGCTGGCCCGGCAGATCGCCATGCTCAGCTACAAGTCGGCTCCGCTCTTCGAGGAACGTTACGGTCGTAATCCCGACCGCAGCGGCGAGGACCCGTGGGCTGCGGACGGGCAGGGAAGCGGTTTGCAAAGCGGCTTAATCGGAGGCCGGTTCGACATTGCCGGATATCTCGACGAGCAGGGCCGGCGCTTCATCGACCGCTTCGATGCCAACGCTTATCTTGCCATCCTGCGAACGATGGATACGTGGGACCCGCTGCGCGGCTACAACTCGCCGGCCGAGACCTTCAGCCGCATCCGTGCGCGGCTCACCTTCATCGGCATCAGCACGGACTGGCTGTTTCCGGAGGCCGATGTACGGCGCTTTGCCGAGGCCATCCGTGCTACGGGCGCTCATTGCGAGTACCGCGAAATGACCAGCGACCACGGGCACGATGCGTTCCTGGCCGAGCAGGCCGAACTGGTCCGCCTGCTGCAGTAGAGTGCGGCTGGGCTGGAATCCAAGCCAGCCTGCCAACCAACATTCGCGCGCCCGTTTGTCATCCAACGTTGCGTCGCATGGCGCGTGCGCTAGTCCGGTTGTGATCCATTTCTCCCAGCGCCACGATCAACTCATCGTGCGGAGCTGTTGCAATCGATTTATCGTGTGGCGCTGTCGACCTCCGCCGTTGCTCGGCCTCATCCTTCTTGTCCCGCTTGCTTGTCAGGGGCAACTTGGATTTCTATAATCCTTTGCATTGCCCCATATGGACGCCGTGGTATCGTATATCCGTCGCCTCGGCACTCGACTAAAAGCCGGACCGTTTGCCGGCTTGGTCAAGAGACTGAGTGTTAATTTGCGCCTACAGTTCCGCGATTCCCAGGAGCACAAAATGAAGAAGCTAGTCCTTGCATCTGCGATGGCTTTGGCGGGCGTTGCCCTTATTGCCGGACCCACGCTGCGAGCACAGGAAAATTCGAGCCAGATCACCATTCAGGACCCGGCCGAGTTCAACGCGTATCAGAACGCAATCACCCAAACCGATCCCGCCGCCAAGGCCAGCGCGCTGGAGGATTTCCTCACCAAGTATCCGAACAGCGTGGTGAAAAAGACCGTCCTCGATCAGTTGATCGACACCTACCAGCAGACCAGGCCTCCGCAGCCGGACAAGGCGCTCAGCGCGGCCAGCCGTCTTCTTCAGCTCGACCCGAACAATATGAAGGCCATTGCAATCTCGGTGTACCTGAAGAAGGCGCAGTGCCAGAGCAGTGTTGACCCTGCGACCGGCGACAGCAAGGACCCGCAGAGCTGCGATGACGCTGCGGTGATGGCGCAGAAGGGCCTTGGCGTGGCCAAGCCCACCGGCATGGCTGATGAGGATTGGTCAAAGATGACTGGCCAGTTGTATCCGATCTTTCACTCTGCCGTCGCGCTGGATGCGGCGCTGGTGAAGAAGGACTACGGGACTGCCATCAAGGAATACGAGACCGAGCTTTCGCTTTATCCGGCGGCTGGCACCACCACCGGGCAGGGCCTGGTGGACACGCTGAACCTGGCCGAAGCTTATGCGAAGCCCGGTCCCTCGCGCGACGAGATCAAGGCTATCTGGTATTACGCGCGTGCCTGGAACTTTGCGCCCCCGGCATTCAAGCCGCAGATCGAGGAGAAGCTCGAATACTGGTACAAGCGTTACCACGGCAATCTGGACGGGCTGAACGACGTCAAGACGGCTTCGGCGCAGTCGCTGAATCCGCCGGGAACCTTCAAAATTGCACCCGCGCCCACGCCGCCGGAGATTGTGCACAACGTCATCGCCACGACGCCTGACCTGACCAAGCTGAACCTTGAAGACAAGGAGTTCATCCTGGCCAACGGCAACAAGGATGACGCGCAGAAACTGTGGAGCGTGCTGCAGGGCCAGCTCACGCCGGTTCCGGGCAATGTGATCAGCGCTCAGGCCACGGTACTCAAGGTTTCCGTGACGACGGCTGCCTCACCCAAGGCCAAGGATTACGTGGTGAAGCTCAACACGCCAGCGGCCTGCGGCGCTGTGCCGCCTCCGCCATCGGAGCTGCACGTGTCGGAAGCCCGCGACTACCTGCAGGCGAACGGCGCAAGCGCCGACGTGAGTGCGATTGAAGAGCTCTCGCGTGCCCACAAGATCCTCATCGAGCCGGCGGTTACGACCATCAACATGGCCGTGACGCAGGACGCTAAAGACTCGAAGAGCGCCGACTTCACCGTGAACCTGAAGGAGCCGCTGAGCTGCAAGGATGCTCCCGCGCCGGACTCCGTGATGGGGCTGCAGCCGGCGACGGAGCTTGACGGCACTTACGACACCTACACTACGGTCCCGGCCGCCAACGGCAACGCCGCCAAGGCGCAGATCGTGCTGAAGGACGGCTTTGTGCAGGAAGAGAAGAAGGCTCCGGTGCACCACCGTCCGACCGGCGGCGCAACCCACCATCCGGGCCACGCTCACTAATCGAGTGCGGCGCAGGGCCTGCTTGAGCCCTGTACGCATTCCGGAATCGCAAGGGCAGCTCCTCTCGAGCTGCCCTTTTTTCTGTGACGTCGCAAGGATCTTCAACTGGACAATCAACCCTTCCATTCTGGGGGTATGGCGAAATTCAACCGCGGTGTTAGGCTGAATGAGCATGATCCGCTTCAGCTTTCTCGCCGCCGTGGTTTTGCTGGCTCTGGCCTGCTCTGCCGCGCCGGCGCAGACCGTCCGCCAGGTCACATCCGCGGCTCCGCCGGCGCCGAAGCAGATTGTGCCGCGACAGGCGCCGACGCCGTTTCCGCCAGATGCGTGGACGCCCGTCAGTTCCGCGACCAGTTCTGCGACCGTCGAACTGCGGCCCGTCGATCAGATGACCGCACAGGACCGGAATCTCGAAGCCGACGCCGAAGCCTCGATCGCTGAGCAGGCCGGGGTGAGCGGCATGGAGTTCACGAGCGGCCGCTGGAGCTATCGGCAAATCGTCTGCCCGGCGTTTCCCAATCACCTGTTTCTCAGGTTCACGCGCAATCAGGGCGCGGGAGACGTGAGCGTCTTTTCGGCGTCGATTCCGCGCAACGGCCGGGGCCGGGTTCGTATCATTCCAATCCTGCGCCGCAGCTATTCGCTGTTTTCGCCGGCGCCGGTGAACGCGATTACGATTGCCGCGTTCAACCACATTCGCGCGGAAGAAAAGACGACGCAGGTTGGCGGCTGGGCTGATTTCGGCCTTTGCTACGCGGCGCTGGCGGGCGCGAATCCCGAGCTTGCGCGGCCTGACGAATGGGCCGGCCGCCGAAACTCGGAGCCGCGCACGTATCCCTGGTCTTCAGCTGAGCTGAGCTACCCAAACGCGGGTGGCGCTATTCTTCGAATGACGGACGCGAGCGTACGGCCGCGGCCCATGGAGTGGATGCTGGTGTTCAACGCAAAAGGCACGCTCGTAAAGGCTGGCCGGCAGCCCGCGTCGATGATGGTGGTCAAGGAAACTCATCCCCAGCCCGCGCCGGCTCCGGCAACCGGACAGGCCCAGCCTGCGCAGTGAGAGCGCCGCCGACCACCGTGCGACAATCTTCAACAGACCCCTTTAGTATGCGAGTCCGATTGCGTGGCCCCATTGCGCTTGCCGGTGCTCTTGCCATGGCGCTGCTGTCCCCGGTGTCTGGTTCGGCGGCGGCCTCAGCGGCAGTTATGAATGGGGCGAGGTCGCAGGCAAATCAGCAGGGCGCCGAACCTGCCCCGCCCGCGCTGGCGCTTACCGGCGGCACGGTGATTGACGTAACGAACTGGGGCGACTCGGCGCGCGATCTGACCAATGCCGTGGTGATCATCCAGGACGGCCGCATTACGGATGTAGGCCCGGCCGGAGCTGTGACCGTTCCCAAGGGCGCACAGGTGATCGACTGCACAGGGAGGTTTTTGATTCCCGGCCTGGTGGACGGCTATGCGGGCATGAACTCGCAAGCGCAGGCCAATGCCAACCTGTACATGGGCGTGACGACGGTGGTGGCGCGAGCCGATGAGAAGCATGGCTACATCGACTTCAGCGCGCATCCCAGCCCGCATTTGTATCCGATCGACTCAGTGGGCACAACCGACAACTGGAGCCTGCTGGCGCGCCGGCCGGAATGGGTGGGCAAGCTGCGCGAGGGCGTGCGGCCCGTTGAGCTGAGCCCCGAAGACAGCGCGCAGCAACTTGCCGATATGGCGCAGATGGGCACCAGGGTGGCGCTGATTGGGCCGGGCGTAACGGCGGCCAACGCGCAGTGGATCATTTCTCGCGCGCACGAGATGCACCTGGTAACTTACGGAGACTTTGTGGCGACGCCTTATCGCGTGGGCGTTGAAGCCGGCGTCGATGGGCTGGTCCACATGGACCACTACATCCTGGGCGCGATTCCCGACGAGTTGCAGGGGCCGCTGGTGGATGATCCTTATGGCCCGCCGGCTGCGACGGCTTACGACTATTCGGCGCGCGTTCCGCCGACGGATCAGCGTCTGCGCGAGTACGCGCATTTTTTGGCCACGCACCACGTGGCGCTACTGCCCACCTTCAGCCTGTATTACGTGGAGCTGCCAGGGCATCGCAACCTGTGGAAAGAACCCGCAGCTTCGCTGCTCGATCCCGCGCGCATGTTCCGGCCGACGAATCCTGCGACCGGCGAGATGCCCTATCCGCTGCCGGCGTGGACACGGCACCTGCCAGCCTCAGGGCAGCGCTGGATGGAAGCTGATCAACAGAAAAAAGCCGACCTGGCGGCGCTGCGGCTTTGGCGCGTGAACGAGACAATCTTCGCCGCGTTTCCGCATTACCTGGCCGGGTCCGGCGCGGACGCGATGGGGACGATGCCGGGGATCTCGCTGCATACGGAGCTGGAGCTGCTGGTGCGGCTGGGGCTGTCTCCGCGCGAGGCGCTGGCCGCTGCGACGAATAATTATGCGCTGCAGTTCGGCTGGACCGAACTTGGCCAGATCGCGCCCGGCCGCCGCGCCGATATCCTCGTCGTCGACGGCGACCCGACTGTCAACGTCTGGAACGCACGCAACATCTGGACCCTGATCGAAGATGGGAATGTGATCGACCGCGGGGCGCTATTGCGGTTGAAGCGGTGATAGCTGCGTGGTTCCCATCCCATGCACGATAACGCCGTGCGAAGGATGGGGCACGGAGATTTTTCTAGTCCCTCAGTCCCTGCTTCTCAATCCGCGTACTTCACCGAACACCCATACGGCCGTGTGTGGTTTACGGCCACCGGCTTGCCGGCCATGGCTGCGGTCAGCGCGTCGGTTACGTAATTGTCTGCGCCTTTGATGTCGCTTTCATCCGGCGTGGGCCGATTGTCGATGGCGCCGTCGTAGATGATCTTGCCACTGGGGTCGATGACGATCATCTGCGGCGTGGTCTTGGCGTCGTAGAGATGGCCGATCTTACCCTCGGGGTCCATCAGAACGGCGGTCGGGTCGGCGCGCATCTTCACGAGGTACTGGTTTTCCTCGGGCGAAGTCATATAGCCCTGCTCGCCGGGCGCAGAGGAGATGACGGTGAACCAGACGACGCCTTTCGCGGTCCACTCCCGCTGCAGCGACTGCATGTTGCCGGATTCGTAGTGCTTTTTGGTGTACGGGCAGCCGTTATTGTGCCACTCGAGCACGACAAACTTCCCGTGGAAATTGGAGAGGGTTTGGGTCTGGCCGTGGGAGTCGGTTGCCGTGAAGTTCGGCGCCGGCTCGCCCACGCGCGCCTGGGCGGCGGCAAAGGGCAGCATGGCGGCCGCGACGGCCGCGGCGGTGGCTAGGCGGACGAGAGTTTTCATGGGGATCGACCTCCTCGATAGGAATTCTAAGAGAGAATTCGACGGGCCGAAAGGATCTCTTGCAGTGTTCGACGGGGAAAGGTGACCGGTAGTTTCATTAAGACTCGCCAACTGAGAGCGGTTTTCGGAGGGCGTGGTTTTTCAACTGCGCCTGTCGCTGGTGCTCCCCGGAGAGGAAAAAAACTGAGCGGCAGTGACTTCGGGAACAAAATCATCCGGAATTCAGTAATTACGAATTACGGACTGGAAGGAGGATGCGATGAAGATATCTCAGATTGTCTCTACCGGTGCTCTGGTCCTGGCCGTCTGTTTACTCTTCTCTCTTTGCCTGATCGCAGGGACGTTGACGTCGGGGATGAACCGGCTCGGGCAGAATACTCCGGCATCCTCGTCCGCATCTTCGGCTAGTGCGGTGACGCAGTCGAATCCTGTTCCGAGTCGCGCTACAGTCCAGCCCCCGCCCGGCATTTTCGTCCCATTTTGCATCTATTGCCTCTGCGCCGGAGCCGCCATTTCGCTGATGATTCTGCGATCCCGCTGGTCCGGGTGGAAGCTCTCACTTGCAATGTTCGCGGCCGTCTACGGATTCTCCTGCGTTGTGAATGCCGTGGACGCGGAGGCGTTTTTGAGCGGTAAGGTTTTTCCAGAGTTGATTCGCGACTGGCTGCTCCAAAGTGCGATCACCGCGGCGCTTTGCGCGCCGCTATCCGTACTCATCCTCGGAAAGTGGAGAACAGAGCAATCGGCGCCCGAGACGCCGCCCTGGCCTGGCATTCCGGCCGCGCTTTGGAAAACCGCCGTCATCGTTGTGGCGTTCGTGTTCTTCTACATGTTGTTCGGCTATTTTGTCGCGTGGAGAAACCCGGCGTTGCGGCTGTACTATGGCGGTCCGGAATATGCATCTTTCCTGGATGCATTAAAGGGCAACTGGCTGCACGCGCCGTGGATATATCCGCTTACGGCCTTTCGCGGCCTGCTCTATCTGGCGTTCGCTTTTCCCCTTGTTCGCATGCTCCGCGGGTCACGCTGGCAGAGCGCGGTGACTCTCGCGTTCTTTCTCAGCGCATGGACAACCGCTCTCCTGCTGCCCAATCCCCTCATGCCGCCGACCGTTGCCCACAGCCATTTCGTTGAAACGCTCGGGTTCAGTCTTGTTATGGGCGTACTCATGGGAGAGATACTGGCTGAAACCAAAACCGCTGCAGCGGCGCTGCGCGAAGTGGTGAATTAACGGCGACTGCGGGAGGGCTAGTTTCCCTGCTGTACGGGATGGGCTGCCGGCAGCGTGGCAAGCGCCTCTGTGACCAGACCCGGCGTAAGCACCTGCGGCAGGAGCTGTGGGTTCTGTTCTCCCGGAATGTAGAGCGCATAGACGGGTACGCCGCTGCGGCCAAGCGTGGTGAGCGCCTGCGTAATGGCGGGGTCTTCGCGCGTCCAGTCGGCCTTGAGCAGAAGCACGTTGTGATTTTGGAAGGCCTGCTGTACCTCAGGCTGAGTGAGGGCTACGCGCTCGTTCACCTGGCAGCTCAGGCACCAGCTCGCGGTGAAATCGACGAAGACCGGCTGGCCGGCGGCGAGGGATTTCTGCACTGCGTCGGCCGACCAGGGTAGCCACTGCTGACCGGCTCCGTTCTGCGCCGTATTTTGCGTTGAAGTCGCGGGCGTTTCGGCCAGCCTGGCGGGCGCGGCGAAGCTGCCGATGACTGCGGCGATCAGGATGAGCGCGGCAACTGTGGCGGCCCAGCGCTTCGCGGGCCAGCGGCCGAGGAACCATCCAGCGATGGCGAGCAAAAGGAAGACGGAGAGCAGTGCGAGCAGCAGGTTTGCGCCATAGGCTTGCGCCACTACCCACGCAAGCCAGATGACCGTGCCGAAGAGGAACAGCGAGACAGCCTGCTTAAGGATCTCCATCCAGGCGCCGGGCTTGGGCAAAATGCGCGTCCACGCGGGCCTGAGCGTGAGCGCGAGATACGGCGCGGCGAGGCCGAACGCGAGCGCGGTAAAGACGGCAAATGTGATAGCGGCCGGCTGCGCGAGCGCGTAGCCAATGGCCGCGCCCATGAACGGCGCTGCACACGGCGTGGCTACCACCACGGCCAGTACGCCGGTAAAGAAGCTGCCCGCGTAGCCCTGCTTTGCTGCCAGCGACTGACCCGTGCCGGTGAGCGTGAGGCCGATATCGAACT